>NZ_DJDM01000042.1:0-5708 GCF_002431085.1 Empedobacter sp. UBA5924 | reverse complement strand
AAGACGAAAGCTTAGTTATTGGTAGCAGTTTTTTTAACTAGGAATTACAACTTTTAAATTTAGTCTATCTTTCATTTCCAGCATTTTATTGTTTAAAATTTCATTATACTCTCTTTGAGTAATTATTTTTCTTTTATCCTTGAAAGGTTTTATTTTGATATTTTTATTATATTTCATTTCTTCTAGGATAACTTCTTGATTACCATTAAAGTTAATTTTAACAATTAATCCTTTTAAACCTAAAAGTCCAAACGGTAATATATTTTTTGAATAACTGTCATCATATAAAACTTCAATTGTATATTCTCTGTCTTTTGTTACTCCTTTTTCTATTTTTGTAAATTTAGCTTTTTTACATATACGTTCCAAACAAGAAATATTGTCTTCAATAATCTCCCAAGTAAAATCATTTTCATCAATTTTAATTACATAATCTCTTTTACTGTTTAATGTAATGTTATTTTTGTAATCATAAAAAAAATCACCTTGAGATTTTATAAATACTTCTGTTAAATCGAAGCTAGTACCTTGTGAATTATTTAATTTAGACTCGGCTTTAAAAGTTCCTATTGAATCATTTTGTTCAAGTATATATGTTATTGAATCGTCGAATTTTACCGAAATTCCTTTTTTACTTAATGCGGTGATTTTTTCAGAGTCATAAGCATTATAAAATTTATATATAAATGTATTAGCTTTTTCTTGAGCAAATAGATTATAAGTAAATAATAATAATATTAAAATTTTAATTGTTTTCATATTATAAATTATAATTAATATTTATTTTGATCCTTTAATTATTAAAGGATCAAAATAAAAAAAATAATGATTATCTATTCATATTGTTAAATGTACAAATATTGTACATAGCGTCTCTAAGTTCAATTAACTCATCTGAAGATAATCCTAAGTTAGCCTCTTCAAATACTTGTATTGTTAAAGATCTTTTTTCTTCACAATTTTCTTTTTGAATAATTGTTTTGGGTTCTTCAATCTTTTCATTTGAAGCAAAAGCAAGTGTTCCAATTAGCATAAAACCTAATGTAAAAACTAATTTTTTCATGTAATTTTTTTTAGTGTTAAATTAATTAATCTGCTTCCTGCAGTAGGTTGGGTTATTTCCCATATTGGTAATAATTTAATAAATCAATTTGTTTACAAAATACGATATAATCTCTTTAGTAGTGAGTGGCTATATTTGAGAAATTTGTAAAATGTTCTTCAAAACTATTTAAATAAACCGTAATTCTTCAACGTCATGCTGTTAAAAATTGCAACCAACGGGCCGCGGCTTGGCGAAGTGCGGGCTTGAATTGAGCGAAAATTCAATTCTGAACCGAACGAAGCAAAAGCTGTGGCTTTTGGTAAATTTAATAAAAAAACAAAAGCAAACAGCTTTTGCGGATAAAATAGACGAGAAGTCCAATTTTGCACTTAACCCCGCATTTTGCCAAACCGATGTGCTTGTTGCACAACTCTAAAATAGACTAATTTTTCATATTTTGTTGTATGCAAGGACGAAAAGAATTTATTCCACAACTTTTTTATGAATTAAGTTTAGATCGGTTAGTACCGTTTGATAACTTTTATCGACGCGTTAATCAAGTATTAGACTTACATTTTCTGTACAAATCCACCAAAAAATATTACGGAACTCAAGGTCAAGAAAGTATTGATCCTGTGGTGTTTTTTAAAATATTATTGATAGGCTATTTAAATAACATTAATAGCGATCGAGCATTGATTCGTTTTTGCAGTAATTGCTTGGATGTTCGTTTATTTTTAGGTTATGATCTGAACGAAGAATTACCTTGGCATTCTACCATTAGTCGAACACGTGCACTTTTTGGCGAAGAAGTATTCTTGCAATTGTTTCAGTTGATATTGAGTTTATGTGTGAACAAAGGCATGGTTTCAGGTAAACGTCAGGCGGTAGACTCAGCGTTTATTAAAGCCAACGCAAGCATGGATTCTTTGGTAGAAAAAGAAGTTTTAAATGATGCTTCTGCTTTTGTGAATGAGTTAGAAGAAAATTCAGAATTCAAAGCATGCAGTGAGCCCAGTCGAACTGTAACATCAACACGCAAAAAGTTGGTAGAACAACATCATAATTGGAAAGGCAAAGCTTATAAAAACATGCCTGGTAATGTTAAAACACTTCGTAAAGATGAGGATGGCAATGAGATTCGACCTCAGTTTTTAAGCAATCATACACATTATAGTCCAACAGATCCTGATGCGAAAATCTCGACCAAACCAGGTAAACCACGCCAACTGAACTATGCTGGACAATTAGCTGTTGACGATAAACATCACGTGATTACAGGTGCTTGTGCCAGTACCGCAGGTAGCAAAGACAGTACAATCTTTTCTGAAATCATGGATCAAACTTTATCAAATTTTAAACAAAACGATATACAAATAGGTGAAGTTTTAGCTGATGCTGGTTACAGTAGCGGTGCTAGTTTACAATATTGTGAAGATCATAATTTAGACGCTTGGATTCCCAACTTTGGACAATATAAACCCGAGCGAGAAGGTTTTATTTTTAATAAAAAAGAAAACCGTTACGAATGTATTCAAGAAGGAGGGAATAAAGCTTTTCTGCCTTTCAAACGAACTTTAACAGACAGCAAAGGCTACGAAAAGAAAAGCTATAGAAGTTCGGAAAAAGATTGTGGACAATGTCNNGCCTTTGTACGATAAAATGCACGAAAAACTCACCCAAAACAAAGCCTATCATCGCAGGTTAGTTAAACGCCGAAGTGCAACAGTAGAACCAGTTTTAGGAACGTTGATTAACTTCTTTAACCTAAAACGAATCAACAGCAGAGGAATGTCTAAAGCCAATAAACATGTACTAATGTCAAGTTTATCTTACAACTTGAAGAAATATCTACGCTTTACAGTCAAAAAATCAAGTGTTTTAGCCCAAGTTATTTATTTAAAACAAGGGAAGAACTACGCTTCTACAAAATCACTCCTTCACTCCTTAAAAAGAGAGTTTTTAAGCAAACCTAATTTTACATTAATATATTTTTCTAAAAATAAACCTCGCTTAAAAAGGCTTAAACGAGGTCATATATTCTGTTTTTACTGTAAATTGGAGTTGTGCAACAGTTACCGATGTTAGCTGACGTTATTGTTTTTCTGTTACATTAATAATTCCAAATACATATTGATATCCAAATTCTATGAATGCTTCATACCCTTTATAAAGTTTTAAATTTAAATTATCAATGTTCTTATTCTTGAAAAGCTTCTGAATTTTTCTATTAACTTTACCTTCTTTAGTTATTACTCCGTTTGAAGTTTGAGGAGAATCAATCCAATAGATTTGATCTTCAAATTTAACTGCTAAATCTGGAAACTTTTCAAATTCATTTCTTATTATAAAAATTTCTTTTCTTTCAGAGTTTTCAATATAATTTTCAGTTATTTTATATTTTAAATTTCCTGAATCACGAAAGTTATAGATTATAAGCGTATCGTTTATAATCTCATATTTATAAATTTTCTCTTTATAATTCGATTCTATAAATATTCCTCCACGAAAAATTGGTTTTGATATAACAATTGAATCATTTTTAAATATTAGATTTTCCGAAATGTTTTCGTTAGAGAACAAATAATATTCTTCATTGATTTTTTGGGAATAAAGATTCAATGAGAGTAAAAAGCAAAATATGAATATTAAATTTTTAATCACGGTTTTTAGAAATAATGTCAGCTAACGGTTTGGGTATTGCCGAAGGCGGGGAGTTTTAGCACCAAATTTCAATAGAAATACCAAAGTTCAAATATAGCAAAAATGTTCAATATAATTCCTTCAGCCCCGCTTTTGGCAATACCTTGTTACCTGCTGCCCTAATTTTTTATTAGGTTTTGTCAAGTTTTGTTTTGTCAAGTTGTCATAAAATGTTAATTTTGCAACCTCAATGAAAAAAACAACGCAAATATCTTCTCAAGTTACTCCGCCTTAATGGTTGGTTAATTGCTGTTTTTTCCCAATTCCTTTTATTGGTTTCTTTCGTGTACCCGAAATGCTGATTTTCGGTGCAAATTACATTTTATAAATTTTTACAATACAAATATCTTATGCAGAAAATTATCAATTTGTTTGATTTCAAACAAAAAGTAGATTACAAAACCGAAATTTTATCAGGTATTACCGTTGCTTTGGCTTTAGTTCCAGAAGCAGTTGCGTTTGCCTTAATTGCAGGACTTTCTCCGCTTGTGGGTCTTTATGCCGCTTTTATGATGGGCTTGGTTACGTCCATTTTAGGCGGTCGTCCCGGAATGATTTCGGGTGCAACTGGTGCAATAGCAGTAGTCATAGTTGTTTTAGCAAAAACGCACGGTGTGGAATACGTTTTTGCCACCGTTATTTTGGCAGGAATTATTCAAATGTTAGCAGGATTTTTAAAGTTAGGAAAACTTATCCGTTTGGTTCCGCATCCTGTTATTTTTGGTTTTGTGAATGGTTTAGCCATCATTATTTTTATGTCGCAGTTAGACCAATTCAAAGATGTTTCGGGCAATTGGCTCACAGGTTCAAATATGTATATTCTCTTGGCTTTGGTGGGTTTAACAATGCTTATTATTTGGGGATTGCCTAAAATTACAAAAGCTGTTCCCGCTTCCCTTACTGCTATTTTAGTGGTTTTTGGGTTGGTTTATTTTTTAAAATTGGATACCAAAACTGTTGGCGATATTGCTTCTATAAAAGGTGGATTTCCGCCGTTTCATATTCCTCAAATTCCTTTTAATTTAGAAACACTTCAAATCATTTTTCCGTATGCGGCTATTGTTGCAGGGGTTGGTTTGATTGAAAGTTTATTGACCTTGAATATTATTGATGAAATTACTGAAACAAGAGGACATAGCAATAGAGAAGCAGTGGCACAAGGAACGGCTAATATTTTATCGGGTTTCTTTTCAGGAATGGGCGGTTGTGCAATGCTTGGACAAAGCTTAATTAATGTATCCAGTGGAGCAAGAGCGAGATTATCTGGAATTATTGCATCTGTGGCTCTTTTAGTATTTATAATGTTTGGTAGTAGTTTAATTGAAAAAGTTCCGATGGCTGCACTTACTGGACTTATGATTATGGTAGCGATAGGTACGTTTGAATGGGCAAGTATCCGTATTATTAATAAAATGCCACGACACGACATTTTTGTAGGTATGTTAGTTGCTTTAGTTACTGTGTTGCTACACAATCTCGCATTGGCAGTTTTAATAGGAGTTATTATTTCAGCATTAGTTTTTGCTTGGGAAAGTGCTAAAAGAATACGTGCCAGAAAATACATTGACGATAAAGGAGTAAAGCATTACGAAATATTTGGTCCACTTTTCTTTGGTTCAACTACAGCTTTTACAGAAAAATTTGATGTAATTGGTGACCCCGAAGAAATAATTATTGATTTTAAGGAAAGTAAAGTGGTAGATATGTCAGCAATAGAAGCGTTGAACGTTTTGACACATCGTTATGCTAAGCAAAATAAAAAAGTACATTTGAAGCATCTAAGCGAAGACTGTCGACAATTATTGAAAAATGCAGAAAGTGTTATCGAAGTAAATATCATTGAAGACCCAACTTATAAAGTGATGTTAGATAAATAATTTTTTTTAGCGACTTTTCGAGGTCGCTTTCTTGTTGCGTAGTGTTTGGAAAGGGTTGCAGGTAATAACTAAGCTTTCGTCTT
>NZ_DJDM01000023.1:229-95194 GCF_002431085.1 Empedobacter sp. UBA5924 | reverse complement strand
TGGTTTTGTCATAGAAATCAGGATGACATTATATCATAATAACATATTTGTCAAGCTGAATTTATTTCAGCTTCTCATACTTTAGGTCGAGGGTAATTAGTCCTATAGCTGGACTATGGATAAAGAAACACCGAAGAAAGACCGAACAAGCCTCCTTGTTAAGGCGAGATTAATGCCTCGAAGCACGGCATAGAGGTAGCATAGAGGCGACATAAAGGCGGCATAGAATCGGTATAGAAGACTAATAAATTAATGTTTTTAAAACGAAGATATTGAGTCAATTAAAGCAGTCTCACAAAGATAAAAACAATCGATTAGAGTTGTATTTATTCATGTAAAAAAATGTCTGAATCATTTCCATTACCCTACATCAATTAATTCATGTACAACTTCTTATCCTACATCAAGACATTACAAATCAGGCGGTACTAACTTTGTAAAAGAAAATAAAACAAGTTAACAATCACTAAATAATAAGAAGATGAATACAAAAAATATAGAAGCCGTTATCGCACCAAGAGAACCACATTTTGTAGGGGATGGATTTAGAGTACACAATTTTATTCCAAGTGGTTATCATTTGGATATGCGTAGAATGGATCCATTTATTATGTTAGATTACAATTCAAAATTTCATTTTCCAGCAACAGACAAACCAAAAGGTGTTGGCGTGCATCCACATCGTGGTTTCGAAACTGTAACTATTTCTTATGAAGGAAGCGTTTCTCATCACGATAGTTCTGGTGGAGGAGGAACAATTCATCAAGGCGATGTACAATGGATGACAGCAGCTTCGGGTGTTCTACACAAAGAATATCATGCCGAAGAATTTTATAAACAAGGTGGAATTTTTCAAATGGTTCAATTGTGGGTAAATCTTCCTGCAAAGGATAAAATGAGCACTCCAAAATATCAAGCGATTGAACATAAAGATATTCCAACTGTAGAAGTTGAAAATGGTTTTATCGAAGTTATTTCTGGTGAATATAACCAAACAAAAGGTGCTGCATCAACATTTTCTCCTGTTAATATGCTGAATGCAAAACTGAATGAAGATGGAAAAGCTAATTTTAATTTTCCTGCAAATTACAATACCGTTTTATTAGTTATTGATGGAGAAGTAAAAGTGAACAACAAAGAAATTGTTCCAACGGATCACTTATTATTGTTTACAAACGAAGGCGAAGATTTCTCAATTGAAGCAACAAAAAATAGTGTGGTATTAATTTTGAGTGGAGAACCTTTGAATGAGCCAATCGCTTCCTATGGTCCTTTTGTGATGAATACACAAGAGCAAATTCGCGAAGCTTTTGAGGATTTTAATAACGGAAAGTTTGGTACTTTAGAAGATTAATAAACAACTTAAAAAATAAAACTCATGGAAATTAAACAAATTGATGATAAGAAAAATGGTGCTTTTGTCGTTTTAGATGGTGATAAAAAAGCTGGAGAAATGGATTACGTTTGGGCTGGTAATGATAAAATTATTATCGATCATACAGAGGTTGACGAAGCATATGGTGGACAAGGTGTTGGTAAAAAAGCTTTATTAGCCTTAGTAGATTGGGTGAGAAAAGATAATATCAAAGTAATTCCTTTGTGTCCTTTTGCTAAAGCGCAGTTTGAAAAAAATCCAGAAATTAGAGATATCTTATCTTAAGAAATAATTACTATGAATTTCGATTATACAATAATAAATCGTAATCTTAAATATTAATTAGAAAATTTATCCTGCAAGATGGTTATTTTGTAGAATAAATTTCATTTTTAATAAAAAATCATTCAAAAAAAACTAATTATTTTTGCATAACTTTTTATAAGTCCATAATTTTAATAGACTTTATAAAAGCAAAAAAAAACACAACCTCTCTGCATTTATTTATAATAATTGAGAGGTTTTTTTATTAAGATTTTTAGAATGATTGAACTAAAAAATATATCCAAAACTTTCAGAACTTCTAAAAGAGAAATTCATGCTTTGCGCGATGTTTCTTTGCAGATAGAAGAAGGAAAAATTTTTGGAATCATTGGTAAATCTGGTGCCGGAAAAAGCACCTTGATTCGCTGTGTTAATTTATTAGAACGACCTGATACAGGAGAAGTTTTGATAAATGGAACAAATTTATTGAACTTAAATAATTCAAAATTAACTTTAGAAAGAAGAAAAATCGGTATGATTTTTCAACATTTCAATTTACTTTCTTCGCGAACTGTAGAAGAAAATATTGCTTTTCCGATGGAATTGGAAGGTATCTCAAAAAGCCAAATAAAAACAAAGGTTGACGAACTTTTACACCTTGTTGATATTCACGAAAAAGCAAAAGAATATCCTACAAATTTATCAGGCGGACAAAAACAACGTGTTGCAATAGCGCGTGCTTTGGCTAATAATCCAACAGTTTTGTTATGTGACGAAGCGACAAGTGCGTTAGATCCTGCGACTACAAAATCTATTTTGAAATTGTTGAAAGAAATCAATCAACGATTAAATCTAACGATTCTCTTAATCACCCATGAAATGGAAGTAATCAATTCTATTTGTGATGAAGTTGGAGTGATTGAAAGTGGAAAATTAGTAGAACATGGTACAGTAGAAGAAATTTTCACAAATCCGAAAGAGAATATCACGCAAGAATTTATCAAAAATTCATTGGACATAGCTTTACCTCTAAGTTTTCAGAAAAATTTGGTTGATACTTATTCAGAAAATAACTCAATAATTTATAAAATCAATTTCACGAATCAACCAAAATTCAATCAACTTATTGCAGAAATAAATTCGTTGCATAATATTGAAGCAGAAATCGTAAATTCAAGAATCGAATATGCTGGAGAAATCAATTACGGAACATTTTTCTTGAAAATTAATTCAAAAGAAAACTCAGCAATCGAAACATATTTACAGCAAAATAAATTTAATTTAGAAAAAATCGGTTATGTCAGAAGCAGTTATTAATCTATTACTTAAGGGAACTTGGGAAACAGTTTTAATGACATTTGTTTCCGGATTTTTTGGTTTTGTACTTGGTCTTCCAATCGGAATATTCTTGTTTTTAACGAGAAAAGGACAATTATTAGAAAACAAATTGGTTAATCAAATTTTAGCCTTTTTTGTCAATATTTTCAGATCAATTCCATTCATTATTCTAATCGTTTGGATGATTCCTTTTACACGAAGTTTAGTTGGAACATCAATCGGCGTTTCTGCTGCCTTGGTACCTCTTAGTATTGGAGCCGCACCATTTATAGCGCGTTTAGTAGAAAATAGTTTATTAGAGATTCCTGAAGGTTTGATAGAAGCAGCACGTTCTATGGGTGCAAAACCTTCGCAAATCATTTTCAAAGTTTTGTTACCAGAAGCATTACCATCGTTAATAAATGCCGCAACAATTACGTTAATTACTTTAGTCGGCTATTCGGCAATGGGTGGCGCTGTAGGAGCTGGCGGATTAGGACAAATCGGTTATCAATATGGGTATGTTGGATATGATACTTTTATAATGAATACCGTTTTAATTCTATTAATAATTATCGTTTTTATCATCCAATTTACTGGTGATTTCTTATCAAAAAAATTCAATCATAAATAATTTAAACAATGAAAAAGTTAATTAAAAATATACTTCTTACAACACTATCAGCACTTGCTTTAACATCATGTGGAGAATCTAAAACTGATGCAAATACAATAAATGTTGGTGTAATGACTGGACCTGAATTTGAGGTTGCTCAAATTGCAAAACAAGTTGCAAAAGAAAAATACAATTTGGAAGTAGAATTGATTACTTTCAATGATTATATTATTCCGAATGAAGCGTTGAATCAAGGTGATTTAGATGTTAATGCTTACCAAACAGTTCCATTTTTAGAAGAACAAGAAAAACAACGTGGTTACAAATTAGAACCTATTGGAAATACATTTTTATACCCAATCGTTGGATATTCTAAAAAAATAAAATCTATAAATGAATTAAAAGAAGGTAATACAATTGCTATTCCGAATGATCCAGCTAATGGAGGTCGATCTTTATTGTTGTTACAAAAAATAGGTTTAATTAAATTGAAAGATGGTGTGGGTTTATTTCCTAAATTAACTGATATTGTTTCTAATCCTAAAAAATTAGAGATTTTAGAATTAGAAGCTCCCCAATTACCTCGTGTTTTAGATGATGAAAAAGTAGCGATTTCTGTTATTAATAATAATTTTGCAGGACAAGCTGGTTTAGATGCTAAAAAACAAGGAATTTTTACAGAGGATAAAGAATCGCCTTATGTCAATATCATTGTGAGTCGTGAAGACAACAAAAACGATGAAAAAGTGAAGAAATTTGTACAAGCATACCAATCTGAACAAGTTGTTAAAAAAGCAGACGAAGTATTCAAAGGTGGAGCTATAAAAGGTTGGTAAAATAATTATTTATAATATTAAAAAGGCTATTCAATTGAATAGCCTTTTTGTTTATCTAACTTTTTTAATACCCTACTGCCTTATCATCTCCTCGCGGATCTGCTCCAGCTTGATACGTTCCATCCTTGTTTACCAAAATTCCTTCTACACGTCCATAAGGTTTACGTTCTTTCAACTTATAACCTTTTTGTTTTAACGTTTCGCGAACATTTTCTGATATCGCATTTGGTTCATAATCGATCTGGTCTGGCAACCATTGATGATGAAATCTTGGTGCTGCAACAGCTTCTTGCATCGTCATTCCGAAATCAACAACATTCAAAATTGCTTGAAAAACAGACGTAATAATTGTAGAACCACCTGGTGTTCCCACAACCATAAACAATTTACCATCTTTCTCTAAAATCGAAGGCGTCATCGAACTTAGCATTCTTTTCGAAGGTTCAATCGCATTTGCTTTTCCTCCAACCAAACCATACAAATTCGGTGTACCTGGTTTTACAGAAAAATCATCCATTTCATCATTCAACAAAAATCCTGCACCTTCTACAACAACCAAAGATCCGTACGAATTATTCAAAGTAGTCGTTACAGAAGCTGCATTTCCATCTTTATCAACAATTACATAATGCGTCGTTTCCATTGATTCTTTACCGATTATTTCACCCGCTTTGATTACTGAACTAGGTGTTGCTCTATCAAACGAAAAATCTTTCATTCGATTCACATTATAACTTTTATCCAATAATTGTTTTTGCGGAACTTTTATAAAATCTGGATCACCTAAATGTTCTGCTCGATCTGCATAAACGCGACGCTCTGCTTCTACCATCACTTGAATTGTAGAATCTGCCTGAAATCCCCATTTATTAATTGGATAATCTTCGATTGATTGAAATAACGAAACCAATGCAATTCCTCCACTTGAAGGCGGCGGCATCGAAATCACTTTAAAACCTTTATAATTTCCAGAAACTGGCGTTCTCCAAACTGACTGATATTCTTTTAAATCTTCATGAGAAATAATTCCGTTTCCGCGTTTCATTTCTTTCACTATTAAATCAGCCGTTTTTCCTTCATAAAAACCAGCACGACCTTTTTGTTGAATTAATTTTAATGTATTTGCTAAATCTTTTTGAACCAACAAATCTCCTTCTTTCCAAGATGATTTAGACGTTAAAGCATTCGTTTTTGAATTATATTTTACAAAATCATTATGCTTATTTGTCAGTTCGCTCGCTTGTTGTTTTGTTATTTTAAATCCTTTTTGAGCTAAATTAATAGCTGGCTGAACTAATTCTTTCCAATTTAATTTCCCATATTTTTCATGCGCTTTCACCATTCCATCGACTGTTCCGGGTACTCCTGCAGCAAATTGTCCATACAAACTAAGATCAGTAATTGCATTTCCATTTTTGTCCCAATACATATCTTCACTCGCTTTCAAAGGTGCTTTTTCACGATAATCTAACGCATCGGTCTTTCCTTTTGAATCACGATAAACCAAAAATCCACCGCCACCAATATTTCCTGCATTTGGATAAACAACCGCCAACGCAAACTGAACTGCAATAGAAGCGTCAATCGCATTTCCACCTTTTTTTAGAATTTCAACTCCAACTTTTGAAGCTTCGGGATGAGCTGTTACAACAGCTCCATTTTTGTAAGATTCTTGCGCATTCAACTGAATAATCGCGAAGAATGAAACTATAATAAATGATATTTTTTTCATAAAATCGATTTAAACAAAAATACCAAACCTTCATCAATTACGACAAAGATTTGGTAAAACATATAAACTATTTAAATTATAAACTTAATGATAAACGAGCGAAAGCAAAGCGTCCTCCTGTTCCGAATTGTTGTCCAGTACGTGAATACACAAAATATCCTGCTCCTCTATTTCCTCCAATTTTCGTTTCATCAGGATAGATATCAAACAAATTATTTGCTCCTATTGTTAACGAAATATTTTTGTTGAAAGCATAACCAAAACTCAAATCTGTTACAACTTTTCCGCTAAATGTTTGCGAATCGGCCACCGTATTTGTCGCTGCATCAACTTCTCCAAAATACACGTTTCTTAAGTAAACATTCCATTTATCCAATGAATAATTCATGGATAAATTAATTTTTGTACGAGGTATAGCCGATTCTAAATAAATACGACTTGAACGATCAAAATAAGTAGACTCTTTTCCTTTCAATAAATCGGAAGCATGTACATCACCCACAACATTTGTCTTGCTAAAAGTCGCCGATAAATCTCCACGTAATTTTCCTGCTCCCAAACGATCTTGATACGTCAAAACAACATCTATTCCTTTCGTTTCGGTATCAATTGCATTTGCGAAGAAACGAGCTGAAGTTGCATTTGCTTGTTGCAATAATTCGTAAATCTCTTTATCTTGTGCTGATGCATTTGCTGCATTACTTCCTGTGAAAGATCCTGTGTAAATGATTCGGTCATCAATTCTAATGAAATATCCGTCAACACTCAATTTGAATTTTCCCCAATTTGCCGTAGCTCCAGCCGAAACTGATTTCGATTTTTCTTCGTTCAATTGTGGAATTCCTAATAATTTTGCAGCACGACTATCATTTGTAAAAGTTCCTGAATTAGAAATTGCTCCATCTAAGAATAAACTTGATGTTGCACTAAAATATAATTGATGTAAAGATGGCGCTCTAAATCCTGTACTTGCTGCGGCTCTCAACACATAGTTTCCTAATTTGTATCGAGTCGAAATTTTTCCATTTAATGTTGAACCAAAATCTGAATAATCTTCATAACGTAACGCAGCAGCCACTAAGAAATCTTTCGTAAAATTAAATTCAGTATCTAAATACGCCGCAACAGAATGACGATTTGCATTGACTTCATTCGCTGGTAAAAATCCTGGAAAAGCTTGCGCTCCACCTGCTAAAGCAGTACCATTTACAGCGAATAATGTATTGATATTTCCATTAAAATCTTGTACATAAATTGGCTTTCCATTTCCGTCTACACCAATTTGACGAACTTTACCATAATTCGCATAAGATGACTCTTCACCTCCTACAATTTGATAATTTTCATAACGAAATTCTGCACCAAAAGCGACATTAATTCCAGCTAAAACATCATCAAAAAAACGCGTAAAATCCAGGTTGGTTGTATTCTGCGTAAAACGATATCCACCAGCTTCAAAAGATGTTGGTGAAGATTCTTTCATCGATGCGTTAACTGTATTTTTTACTCCAAAATCGATGGTATTATTTCCGTATGTGTTCGAAAAATCAACTTTCCAACCGTTAATTTCACTACGAATTCCCGCTGCTAAAGAGCGATCGTAATTATTGGTTTGAATCAATGGTAAAAATCCATTTGGATAAATTGACGCAACAGTTTGATGCAACTGAGCAGGCTGACGACGAAAGGCTGCTGATTCTCCTAAACGATAATTTAATCCTCCAAATGCATAAATTTCGGTTTTATCTGAAACTGGGAAAAGTGAATTAATAAAAATCGCACCTCCTTCATTTTTTGATTGTCCAATACGCGAAACATAATCAGCACGCGTTTCTCCACGGCGGGCTAATTCCTCCTCTGTAATATCTTTTCCAGTTGGATTTGGATATAAATCTGGTCGATTATAATCTGAAAAAATTGTTCCTGTAAATTCTTTTTGACGATTGAATGGTTGACGCTTGTCGTAAGAACCTGCAACATTTACAAATCCTCCTTTTTCTCCAACTTTTACACCATAATTCACATTCGCTTGAAAAGTTTCGCCATCAAAATTATCTTCTGCATTTTTCGAAAGATTTCCTCCATACGAAATTGACGCGCGTAGTTTATCTGTCGAATCTTCCAAGACAATATTAATCACACCTGCAATCGCATCAGAACCATATTGAGCCGCGGCTCCATCTCGAAGAATTTCAATTCGTTTAATTGCAGAAGTTGGTATTGCATTCAAATCTGTACCGACAGAACCTTTACCAAACGAACCATTAATATTAACCAATGATGTTGTATGACGACGTTTTCCGTTAATCAAAACTAATACTTGATCTGGTCCTAAACCGCGCAAAGAAGCAGGATCTATATGATCTGTTCCATCAGAAATAACTTGCGTATTCGAACTAAAAGATGGTGCAACATAATTTAAGATTTGATTCAACGAAACTTGTCCTACATCTTTTGTAACCTCTTTAATATCTATCACATCAACTGGCGTTGAAGAATCTAATTGTGTACGTCCCACTGCGCGCGAACCAATTAAAACAACTTCGCTAAGATCAGTCTCCGAATTGATTGATTGTAAAAAGAAATCTAAAGAAACTTCATTTTCATCAAGCACATTAATTGTTTGCGTCGTTGTTGGCTCACCTATTTTTGAAACAATAATTTCATACTTCCCTGGTTCTAACGTTAGTTGATATAAACCATCTGCATCTGTTGTTGTCGTGATATTCGTTCCTTTTACATTAACCGTTGCTTGATCGATTGGTCCATTTACATCTTCAACCGTACCTGTAACTTTGGTTTGAGCAAATAAAAATGTTCCACCAAAAAGAGCAGTGAGAAAAAATATTTTTTTGAGTGAGTATAATTTCTTGTTCATATTTACAATTTTAAAGTCTAGCAAATTTATAGACTTTATAGAATATAAAACAAGTCGTTTTTAAATAAAATAAAAGAAAACTTTAAATTAATGTTAAACAAAAATTCTATTCTAAAAATAAAACTAATAATAGAATATAATTCTATATAATAAGTAGAGTATTGATTTTTATTAAATAAAATTTCATAAAAAAAGGAGCTCAAATTGAGCTCCTTTCTAAAATATTTGTTGAGAATTGATTATTTCAATTTCTTTTTAACCTCTACAGTTTCGTAAGCTTCGATAATGTCACCTACTTGAATGTCGTTGAAGTTTTTGATGTTAAGACCACATTCGTAACCTTTACTAACTTCTTTCACATCATCTTTGAAACGTTTCAATGAAGCTAATTCACCATCGTGAATCACAACTCCATCACGAATGATACGAATACTAGAGTTTCTATAAACTTTACCGTCTAAGACCATACATCCGGCAATAGTACCAACTTTCGTTACTTTGAATGTTTCACGAACCTCAATATTACCTGTTACTTGCTCTTTCAACTCTGGAGATAACATTCCTTCCATCGCTTCTTTGATCTCTTCGATCGCAGCATAGATAATTGAGTATGTTCTAATTTCAACTTCTTCTTTTTCTGCAATATCACGAGCAGATCCACCAGGACGAACATTAAATCCAATAATAATCGCATCTGAAGCAGAAGCTAATAATACGTCAGATTCTGTAATTTGTCCAACTCCTTTGTGTAAGATGTTAACAATAATTTCTTCTGTCGAAAGTTTTTGTAAAGAGTCTGTCAATGCTTCTACAGAACCATCCACGTCCCCTTTCAAGATAATATTCAACTCTTTGAAGTCTCCTAAAGCAATACGACGTCCAATCTCATCAAGTGTAATATGTTTTTGTGTACGAATAGTTTGCTCACGTTGTAATTGATCTCTACGAGTTGCAATTTGTTTCGCTTCGCGTTCATCTTCGTAAACTTTGAACTTATCACCTGCTGTTGGCGCACCCGCTAATCCTAATATCGTAACTGGTGTTGATGGTCCAGCAACTTTGATATTGTTACCACGCTCATCTAACATTGCACGAACTTTACCATGGTGAGATCCTGCTAATACATAATCTCCGATGTGTAATGTACCTGTTTGTACAATAATTGTCGAAACATATCCACGTCCTTTATCTAATGCAGCTTCTACAACTGTACCAGATGCTTTACGTTTTGGATTCGCTTTAAGGTCTAATACCTCAGCTTCTAATAATACTTTTTCTAATAAATCTTCTACTCCTAAACCAGATTTAGCCGAGATTTCTTGAGATTGGTAAGTACCACCCCAGTCTTCAACTAATAAGTTCATTTGAGCTAATTGCTCTTTTACTTTTTCTGGGTTAGCTGCTGGTTTATCAACCTTATTGATAGCGAATACCATTGGTACTCCAGCTGCTTGAGCGTGAGAAATTGCTTCACGTGTTTGTGGCATGATTTGGTCATCGGCCGCAATTACAATAATTGCAATATCCGTTACTTGAGCACCACGAGCACGCATCGCTGTAAAGGCCTCGTGACCTGGTGTATCTAAGAACGCTACACGCTTACCACTTGGCAATGTTACGTTATACGCACCAATGTGTTGTGTAATACCTCCAGACTCACCAGCAATTACGTTTGCTTTACGAATATAATCTAATAAAGATGTTTTACCATGGTCAACGTGTCCCATTACAGTTACAATTGGCGCACGAGTTACTAAATCTTCTTCGTTATCGATTTCTTCTTCTTCAGTTGAGATTTCTTCTTCAGCATTAGCAAATACTGCTTCGAATCCGAAATCATCTGCAACTAATTGAATTGTATCCGCTTCAAGACGTTGGTTCATGGTAACCATGATTCCCAATGACATACATGCAGAGATAACTTCTGTAACAGAAACATCCATTAACGAAGCTAATTCGTTAACCGTTACAAATTCTGTTACATGTAAAGTTTTGTCCATGTCTATTGCTTCTTGCTCTTGCTCAGCAAACTCACGACGTTCTTTACGTTTGTCTCTTCTGTGTTTAGCCCCTTTAGATCCTTTTCCTTTGTTAGTAAGTTTATCTAAAGTGTCTTTAATTTGTTTTTTAACATCTTCGTCAGAAAGTTCTACTTGAGGAACTCTTGGTCCACGGTTGTTTCCACCTCTAAAGTTTCCACCACCTTGACGATTTCCACCTTGACCTCCTGGGCGATTTCCTCCTTGTCCTTGACCTCCTTGACGGTTGTTATTATTTCCTCCTCCATGGTTGTTATTACCACCTTGGCGGTTATTATTATTTCCTCCGTGGTTGTTGTTACCACCTTGACGATTATTATTGTTTCCTCCGTTTTCTCCAGCTTTTGTTACATCTTCTGGTTTAACGTTTTTCTGGATACGTTTGCGCTTTTTCTTGTCAGCAGCGTTATTAGCACCTTTTTGATTCCCTTTTTTATCGTCAGTTTTTTTCTTATCAAATTTAGATAAGTCAATCTTTGCACCTGTAAAATTAGGTCCATCTAATTTTGTGTAGACAGTTTCAATTTTTTGAGGTTCAACTGCTGCTACTTCTTCAATTTCTTCTTTCTTCACTTCAGGCTTCGCTTCCGTTTTTATTTCAGGCTTTTTAACCTCTTCCACCTTTTTAGGTTCTTCTTTCTTCACCTCTTTTTTAACTTCCGCCTTCGGTGCTTCCGCCTTTTTAGGTTCTGCTTGCTCTTTTTTAGGAGCTGGAGAATCTTGCTTTTTAGGTTTACCTGTATTATTTATTTTATCAAGATCAATAACTTTTATCACTTTCGGTCCTTTCGGTTCCTCTTTTGATTCAGTTTTAGGTTCAGCTTTTGGTGCTTCCTCTTTCTTGATTTCTTCTTTCTTCACCTCTTCTTTTACCGCAGTTTTTTCTACTTTGGCTTTAGGTTTCAAAGCATCTAAGTCTATTTTTCCAACAGTCTTTGGTCCTTCCAATTCAACTTTCGTCGTTTCAATGATTTCAGGTTTCTTTTCTACTGGTTTTTCAGTTGCAGCTTTTGCTTCTGCTTCTTTTTTCTCAGCGGCTTTGATATCTGAAATTTTGTTAATGACTACTTCACCGGAAGCTTGCTTTTGTTTAGCATCAGATCGGAACTCATTAACTAAAATATCGTAAGTTGGCAGATCGATTTTAGAGTTCGGATTTTTTTCTACTGTTGTACCCTTCCCTTCTAAAAAATCAACAGCTCTATCTATTGATATATTTAATTCTTTTAATACTTTACTTAATCTTATTGTTTCCGACATATGAAGCTAATCTCTTATTTTAATGTTTGCAAATGTATGAATTGTTTATGACTTGAGTATGAATTAATCTTCAAACTCTTCTTTTAACACACGGATAACGTCTAAGATCGTCTCTTCTTCTAAATCCGTACGTTTGATTAAATCATCAACATCTTGTTCTAAAATACTTTTGGCAGTATCTAACCCGATAGCACTAAATGCTTCGATTACCCATGCATCGATTTCGTCTGAGAATTCTGATAATTCTACGTCTTCGTCTTGGGCTCCTTCTCTGAAAATATCAATTTCCATTCCAACTAATTTAGAAGCTAAACGAACATTGTAACCTCCTTTACCAATTGCTTTCGAAACTTCGTCTGCATTTACGTAAACTAAGGCTTTGTTTTCTTCTTCATTAATTTCGATATTCGAAATTTTAGCTGGGCTTAAAGCGCGTTGAATAAACAAACTCATGTTGTTTGTGTAGTTGATTACGTCGATGTTCTCGTTACGTAATTCGCGTACAATTGAATGGATACGAGATCCTTTCATTCCGACACAAGCTCCTACTGGATCGATACGATCGTCGTAAGATTCTACTGCAACTTTTGCTTTATCTCCAGGGATACGAACTACATTTTTGATTGTAATTAATCCGTCTAAAATTTCTGGAATTTCTTGTTCAAATAATTTCTCTAAGAATTTTGGTGATGTTCTAGATAAAATAATTTGAGGTTTTGCTCCTCTTAATTTTACGTCATCTACAACTGCACGTAATGTATCTCCTTTTCTGAAAAAATCTGATGGTATTTGATTTTCTTTTGGTAAAATCATTTCGTTTTGTTCGTCATCCATAATAATCACTTGTTTGTGACGTACATAGTGGATTTCTCCTGAAACTACTTCTCCAATTAAACCTTTAAATTTCTCGTATAAATTAGAGTTATCATGCTCCATTACTTTAGAAACCAATGTTTGGCGTAATGTTAAAATCGCACGACGACCTAATGCTTCGATCGGAATTTTTTCCGATACTTCTTCACCTACTTCAAAATCTGGCTCAATTTTACGTGCTTCAGATAATTCGATATCTGTTGCGTCGTCTTCTGAAAAACCGTCTTCTACAACGATACGGTTGTGCCAAATCTCTAAGTCTCCTTTATCAGGATTTACAATAATATCAAAGTTATCATCTGTACCATATTTCTTTTTCAAAACACTTTTCAGGGTTTCTTCTAAGATTGCCATCAGCGTAATACGGTCGATGTTCTTATCGTCTTTAAAATCTCCAAAAGATTCAATTAATGCAAGATTGTCCATTAAACTTTAATTTTTTTAAAAGGTGACTTTTATAATCGCTTTCTTGATGTCAGCGTAATTTATTTTTTCTTCGTGTTCTACTGTAATTTTTCCTTTTCCTACAGGTTTTGGTTCGCGCGCTTCCCAAAAAATTGTAACACCTTCTTCATCGGCTTCTACAATTTCGCCTTCCACCACTTTGTCGCTTAATGTAGCTTCTAAAGTTCTTCCTACATTTTTGGCAAATTGGCGTGGCATGGTTAGGTTACTTCCTACACCAGGAGAGGAAACCTCTAATGCAAAATCACATTCTTCTCTATCAAGATTGTGCTCTACATGTCGACTTATTCTTACAATTTCTTCGACTGAAAGACCTTCGTCTCCATCTGCTAAAATTACAATTTTATCATCTGGAGTGATTTTCCAATCGATAAGAAACAATGACGGATTTTCCGCAATTGCTTCGTCTATCAGCTGTTTTACTTTACTTGAATCCATATACAACGAAAAAGAGAGCTATAACCAGCCCTCCTCCATTTATTCCTTTAAATTCTTTGCAAATATAGGTCATTTTTTTTTATTGACCTAATTTCAACCATTTAATCTGATTAATTCATCAATTGATAAACAAATATTCCGATAAATATTAACGTTAATATAATGTCGTAACCTGTTGTTAAAATAAATCCTACAAAAGATCCGAAAGCAGATTTTAATGCAACTTTTGGCGAAGCCGCAGTAAAAATTAATTCGCCTAATAATGCTCCCAAAAAAGGCCCTACGATAAAACCGATTGGTGGAAAAAATAATCCGATGATTAATCCGACAATAGATCCCCAAATTCCGTATTTGGTTCCGCCTAATTTTTTGGTCATATATGCAGGCAGTAAATAATCTAAAAGCGCACCTAATAACACAAAAAGTCCTGCAATAATTATCGTTCCCCAATTGTAACTACAATCACCACTAAATTTAAAAACTAATAATCCGACCAATGCCAAAGGTGCTCCTGGTAAAACTGGCAAAACAGTTCCGACCAAACCAACAACCAATAAAATTCCACTAATAAGATTTAGTATACTATCGTTATCCATTATTTTAGTATTTTTAAAACTGTAACTTTGCACAAACAAATCTATTTAAACTCAATTAACAGCTTATGCAAGATAAATCTTTTTATGAAGAATTTTCTGATGGTGTAAAATTTTTTTTCAATCAATATTTCAAAATTGATTTGTCTGAAAATCTTTTTAATTTCTTAGAAATTGTCACTTGGATAGCTATTCTTTTTGTGTTAGATTTTGTGCTAAGAGCTATTATTCTTCCGCTTCTAAAAAAATTAAAGAATTTCACCGAAAACGATTGGTTGAAGTTTTTGTACAAAAACAAAGTCTTTCTTTCAGCTATTCATCTTATTCCAATCAGTTTTGCATTAAGCATGAATGTTATTTTATTCAAGAATGAAGGAAATATTTTTCATGTTGTTCAACGCATTACACAACTTATTTCATTAATCGTTTTTACGCAACTTATTTTCCGAGTTATCAATACAATTATTGATGTGTACAACGAAGAAAATAGTTATACAACAGTTGGAGTGCGAACTTTTGGGCAAATGTTGAAGTTTATTATCACGTTTTTTGCGATTATTTCTGGAATAATGATTTTGTTTACGGTTGATAAAAACACAATTATTACCGTTCTCGGAGCTTTAACCGCAGCTGTTTTATTGATTTTTCGTGATGCAATTTTCGGATTTGTTTCTGGTTTGCAAATCTCCTATTCTAAAATTGTAAAAGTTGGCGATTGGATTACCGTTTCCAAAGGCGATATTGAAGGAACAGTAAAAGAAATTAACATCAATTTAGTAAAAATTGAGAAGTTTGATAAATCTATTGCAACGGTTCCAACTGTAGATTTGGTATCGTCTCAGGTAACCAATCATATGGCGATGTTGGCAACTGGAACACGTCAAATAAAACGTTCTGTTTCGTTTAATGTAAATTCGTTTCAGTTTTGTAACGAAGAAATGTTAAATCGTTTCGAAAATATTACTTTAATTCATCATTATATTCAACAAAAACGTCACGAAATCTCTATCTATAATCAAAACATTGAAAATTCTGATTTAGATATTAATGGTAAAAACTTAACCAATATTGGTGTTTTTAGAATTTATGTTGAACATTATTTAAAAAGTTTGAAAACAGTTTCGCAAAATGATCCAATTATCGTAAAACAATTACCTGTTTCTCCGCTTGGAATGCCCTTAGAAATTGGATGTTTTACAACTTCGGCAAGCAATTTGGAGTTTGAAAGAATTCAGTCTGATATTTTCGATCATTTGTTAACAGCTTGTCGTAAATTTGACTTAGAAATTATGCAAAGCATTTCGCTTTCTGATATAAAAAAATTATAATATAAAATCATGACTAAATTAAGTGTTAATATAAATAAAATTGCTACAATTCGTAATGCGCGTGGTGGAAATACGCCAAATCTTGTAGAAGCGGCAATCAAAATTCAGGAATTCGGAGGACAAGGAATTACGATTCATCCGCGTCCAGACGAACGTCATATTCGTTACCAAGATGTCTACGATTTGAAACCTGTTGTAACAACTGAATTTAATATTGAAGGAAAACCGATTGATAGTTTTATGGAATTGGTTTTAAACTCAAAACCAGAACAAGTTACCTTGGTTCCTGATGCAGAAGATGCGATTACATCAAATGCTGGTTGGGATACAATCAAACATTTTGATTATTTAACAGATGTGATTAAAACGTTTAAAGATGCTGGAATCAGAACTTCTATTTTCTTAGATCCAAATCCTGCTTTAATTGAAAGTGCTGCGAAAACTGGTGCTGATCGAATCGAGTTGTACACAGAAGAATTTGCGACGCAATACGGTTTAGGAAATCTTGACGCAATTCTTCCTTACAAAGAAACAGCAAAATTAGCAATCGAAAATGGATTGGCTGTAAATGCTGGACACGATTTGAGTTTAGATAATATTGAATATTTTATTCGCGAAATTCCAACAATTGCCGAAGTTTCTATTGGTCACGCGTTAATTTCTGAAGCTCTATATTTAGGTTTAGAAAATACGATACAAGCGTATTTACGTAAAATTGAATTAGCAAATTTGTAGAAAATGGCAGAAATATTACATAGCAAAATTGTCGGCTCTGGTGAAAAACATTTATTGGTTTTTCATGGATTGTTTGGACAATTGGATAATTGGAGCACATTAGGAAAACATTTTGGCGAATATTTTACAACACATTTGATTGATTTACGCAATCATGGACGTAGTTTTCATAGCGAAGATTCTTCTTTGGCAGCGATGACGCAAGATATCGTGAATTATATGGATGCAAATTCTATCGAAAAAGCACATTTGTTGGGACATTCACTTGGCGGAAGAATTGTGATTGATTTTGCGATGATTCATCAAAATAGATTAGATCATTTGATTGTAGCTGATATGGCACCAAAAGCTTATCAACCTCATCATAATGCGATTTTCAAAGCGTTGAAATCTGTTAATTTTGATCAAGTTGAAACTCGAAAAGATGTAGAAACGACTTTGGAACAATATATTCCTGAAATTGGTGTGCGACAATTTTTATTGAAAAACGTTTACCACGCCGAGAATGGTAAATATGCTTTTCGATTCAATTTAGATATTTTGGATAAATTTTATCAAGAGATGATTGGTTCTGAATTGTTGAAAGGCGAATTTGATGGTCCAACTTTATTTTTGGGTGGCGCAAATTCAAATTACATTATGCCAGAAGATGAAATGATTATCAAGGAGCGTTTTCCAAATGCGGAAATCAAGAAAATTGCAAATGCAGGACATTGGTTACATGCCGAAAATCCGAAAGATTTTACAGCAGAAGTTTTAGATTTCTTGTTGAATAAATAAAAACAAAAAAGCGAAATTCATAATTTGAATTTCGCTTTTTTTATATCTGATTATCATTCCAAGTTTATCGAAAAATCTATTCTTTTCTTTAACTCAATTTATTTTCTCTCAACAACGACCAATAAATCATAGTTGAATCTCTATTCAATTCAGTGAAATTTAGTTTAGTTAAAAGTTTCGTTGAACCAATATTTTCTATCAAACAACAAGCGGTTACTTCTTCTAAAGTTTCTTTTGTAAATGCCCAATTTATCAATTCCGCAGCTGCTTCCACTGCAAAACCTTGCTTTCTTTCTGCTTCGATAATTCCATAACCAATATCACAACTTCTTCCAACAAAATTATAACCTTTAAAACCAATGTCACCAATTATTTCTCGTGTTGATTTCTTGATAATCATCCACGATTCGAAACCTGTTGGTGCATCAACTTTAGACAAGTTCACAATAATTCGAGGCAATGTTTCGATTACATCTGCATCTGGCCAACCTTTTCCTCTAATCAAATTTAATTGCTCTAAATCGGTATAATTATTTTGTAATATATTTTCGCAAATGGAAATCGTGAATGGCATCAAAATTAATCGTTCGCTACACAATTCCGTTACTTGTAAACTTTCTAAATGCATAATTGATGAAATTTTATAACTTCAAAATGTATCAACTCATCTTTCATTAATTTTTGAGAAGAATAAGTCAACAATTCAATGTTTTTGAATGTAAATCTTACCAAATAATCTCTTCCCTGAAATTTTGATAAAATTACTTTTCCTTCAAATTTTCCATTTTCAGAAATTGTAATTTCTTCTGGATAAATGACAATTTTAGAAGAATCGATTCCTAAATCTTGCGAATCATCCAACACATTTACATAACCAAAAAGTTTGGCCACATAAGCTGTCGCAGGAGAATTTCGCACATTCTCGACCTCATCAAACTGAATCATTTTTCCGTTTTGCAAAACTAAAATTTTATCCGAAGTATAAAAAGCATCATTCAAATCGTGCGTTGTAAAAATTACTGTAATTTGATGCGCTTTGCACCAATCCATAATTTTTTCTCGAATGGTTAATTTTAATGTTTGATCTAAATTAGAAAAAGGTTCATCCAGCAACAAAATTTCGGGTTGTTGTGCCAAAGCTCGTGCAATAGACACACGCTGTCGCTGACCTCCACTCAGTTTATTTGGAAAAATATGTTTAAAATCTAACATTTCAACCACCGTTAACGCTTCGTCAATTTGTTGTTGCTTAAGTTCTAAATCAAAATTGCTTAAAAATTTTCCGACATTTTCGCCAACCGTCACAAAATCTAACAAATCATAATCTTGCGCTACGTATTTCATCATTTTATGACCTGGAATCAAGTTATAAGCAGGACCACGTAATTTTTTGGTATGATAGTAAATTTCTCCTTCTTTAAAATCTAACAAACCATAAATCAATTTCAGTAAAGTTGACTTTCCACTTCCACTTTCTCCGATAATACTTATCACTTCGCCTTTGTTAACTGCAAAATTGATGTTATCGAGTACTTTTTCTTCGAAATCTGGATAATTATAACTGAGTTGTTTTACGTTTAGCACGATTGAATAATTTTTCTTATGTTTGGCTAAGGTATTAGATTTATTCAATATGAAATAATTGTTTAATTATTTCATTTATTGATATAAATCAATATCAACTATTAATTTATATTATAGTTTTGTAAAAGAAAAAATTAAAAAAAGCGATATGAAAAAATTATTCTTAGGATTGGCTGTTGTTTCTGCTGTTGCATTAACATCTTGTGGAGGAAAAACTGAAACTAAAGCTGCTACAGAAGCTCAAGAAGGAGCAACATCAACTGAAGGAGCTGCAGAATATGCTGTTGATACAACTGCATCTGTTGTAAATTGGAAAGGTGGAAAAACTTTTGACGATATCAACAAACCAGAAGAAGGTCACTACGGAGTAGTAAAATTAAAAGAAGGTTCTGTAAAAGTACACGACGGAGTTTTAGAATCAGGGAAATTTGTTGCTGATTTTGCTTCTTTCGAATCGAAAGATTTAGATGCTGATGCAGAAAGTAAAGGAAAATTAGACGGACACTTAAAATCTGCTGATTTCTTAGACGTTGAAAAATTCCCAACTGCAACTTTCGAAATTACAGGAGTTAAAGCTTTAGAAGGAGGAGATTACAATTCAGAAATTTCTGGAAACTTAGATTTCCGTGGAGTTCCTAAAAATGTTACTTTCAAAGCTAACGTAACTGTTGATGCGAATGGTGTTACAATCAAATCTGAAGAATTCGGAATTAACCGTAAAGATTTCGGAATTGTTTTCACAGGTGGTGGAGGATCTATTGTAAAAGACGAAGTTTTATTACAAGTAGATTTATCAGCTAAACCAGCTGCTGCAACTGAAGAAGCTGCAAAATAATCGAATTGAATATTCATAAAATAATAGAAGCCATTTATCTTAGATAGATGGCTTTTTTGGTTTAGAGGCGAAAAAATATAATTTCTCTCATTTTTTTTGTGATAATTAATTGAACTTAATTATATTCGTACTCATAATTAATAACATACATTAACAAAACAATGAAAACAATTAAGTTCTTCCATCCGGATGAAACATTTAATTATAATATTGAAAAATCGTTATGCAAAGTCGTTTTTCAAGGAAATAAAAAATGTTTGTTGGTAGAAATACATTCGACTGATGACTTAGAACACGTAGAAGGCGATTCGTTACAAAACGATTTTCCTCAACTTTCTTTATTTATTGATGATTTTCCTTTGGACGTAGAATCTGTAGAAGAATTAAACGGTAAAAAAGTTTCTATTCCTTACGGTTTTGCCGAGGAAGAAGACGAAGAAGGTGAAACTGTGGAAGTATATTACACAACGTTGTATGTTTCGGAAGAAGATTACGAAACAGTAAACAACGAATTAACTTTTAGTGTAAACGATAAAGGAATTTTGACCTTGAACTGGAAAGGTGAAGTGCAAGATTTTGTAGAAGAATCTGAAAAAGATATTCCTTTCGAAATAGAATGTACATTTGAAGAATTCGAATTCACAGAAGACGATTTTGAATAAAAAAATACGACAAAAACCTCTCAATTTTGAGAGGTTTTTTTAATCACTATAAATTATGAAAAAGTTTACTTTAACTCATCGATTATTACATTGGACAATCGGAATATCGATGATAATGCTTTTCTTAACTGGTTTTTTGAGAATGGAATGGATGAGCAAGAAAAATCTTTCTGCTTTAATTACCAATGAAGTTTCAAAAGAAGGTTTAAACATTTCTGACGCTACTTTAAAAACAATTGGAAGAAGTTCTTTAGAACCAATGTGGCAATGGCACGAAATATTTGCTTATATCGCTTTAGGTCTTTTTGCTGTCCGAATTGTTTATATGCTGGTAAAGGGAATCCGATTTCCTAATCCTTTGAAAGTCATTCAACATCCGAAAAGTTTCAGGGAATAATTTATATGATTTTCTATTTGTTAATGCTAATTAATATTGTGACAGGATTTTATTTAATGTGGGGAAATGGAACTTACAAAGACCCAATGGAAGAACTGCATAAAACTGCAATTTATTGGTTTCCTATCTTTTTTCTTATTCATCTCATTGGAGTTATTATCGATGAAGTCAATAAAAATTCTGGAATTGTTTCTAAAATGATAAATGGTAAAGATTAAAAATAGAAAAAGACACTTTATAAAGTGTCTTTTTTATTTAAACATTTGATATATTTTATCTTTTTCGTAACCTTCGATAGTTACTTTTTGATCAGTACTATAAAATGTATATTCTCTACGATTATCCGTATCTATAATATAATTCGGAAAAGATTTATTTGACCTTTGCATTCTTGCTTCTTTGAGATTTTTTCGATCCTTATTAGACATCAAAAAAGTCTTTTTATCAAGAATCAAAAAGTAATATTCTTTCTCTAAGAAATAATAGCCACTTGATGATTTTACAGTTAAGATTAATTTATTATCCATTACTTGATAAGTTCCTTCAGCAAAATCATAATTAGCATTATTGATTTCTTTACCGTTTTTATCTAACTCTACAATACAGTTATAAAAAACCGACTTGTATTTGAATTGTTGATTATTAAACAATTTCAATTCAAAGTTGCTATGTTTAAAGATTAAAGGAGTCGTCAATACTAATTTATCTTGCGCTTTTGTATTAATTGCAAGTAAAAATAATAATCCAACCAATAGTTTATTCCACAAATCCATATAACTGATTAACAATTATATAAATTTAAAGAAAATTATTTTCCTTTCATAAAAATCCAAGCCAATAAACCCCAACCGATAATCATAAATAGACCTCCAAGTGGCGTAATTGGCCCTAAAAATTTAAGATTTGCGTTCCAATGTTCTGCGAATGACAACAAATAGATACTTACAGAAAAAACAAATGTTCCGGCAATTAAACACCAAGCTGCAGAACGTTCTAATCCGTTATTAAATTGAAAATACATTCCAACAGCTAACAAAACAATTGCGTGATACATTTGATAACGTACTCCGACTTCAAAACTTGCTAATTTTTCGGCTGGTAAAATTTTCTTGAACGCATGAGCTCCGAAAGCGCCTAATATAACCGCCGTCATTCCGTATAATGAAGCAATTGTCAACACAAGATTTTTCATAAATTATCTCTTTTTATTTTATTCAGATTTCTTTTTTCCGGCAACAAAATCTTTCAGATAATATGGCTCGAAATACGCAACATCTTCAAATGATTTTTGGTTAAATTTTTCTTCCGCAACACGAATCATATCTTTTGCCGATGGAAAAGTTTGTATAAACGTAGCATCTAAATGCGCTAAAACTTCTTGACATTTTTCTGCTCCATCACCCACAAAAATAATTTTCTTTCCTTTCAATTCTTCAAAAGAAGTTTCATCGATTACTTTAGCTTCTGTTTCTGTTAACTGATTTCCTTGCTTATCAAACAAAGCTGTATAGACTTCCATTCGTCTTGCATCAATCATCGGAATGATATAATCGACCTCTTGATTCAATTGTGATTCCGCCAAAATTTGCAACGAATTAATTGCCATAAGTGGAATATCAGATCCATATGCAAAACCTTTGGCAGACGAAACGCCAATACGCAAACCTGTGTAAGAACCTGGGCCTTTTGAAACACAAACCGCCTCTATATCTTTCCAATTTATTTGCGCGCCTTCCACGCACCAATCCACAAACTGATTCAGTTTTTCACCATGTGCATAATTTTCATCACTTTCTTCAACCAAACATAGTTGAACGCCATCTTTAGCAATCGAAACCGAACAATTTTTTGTTGAAGTTTCTAAATTTAAGATTGTTGCCATGTTGCAAAGATACACAAGGAAAATTGATGTATAAAGTTTGAATTTATGATTTTAGAATAGATTTAGAAATATTTATTACACTCTGAAACTCTTTTATGAAAATAATTTTCAATAATTTGATTAATATTTTCTCTATTTACTTCATTTAACCTCTATTTTCCTTCCAACGTTATTGGAACGCCAGCATAGAAATCTAATACTTTTTGTTTAAAAATGTAATTGTATTTCGCTTGCAACATTTGCGATTCTGCAACCATCATATCATTACGCGAACGGTTAAAATCGTATTGATTAATGACTCCAGCATTGTAAGATTTTTGTGCAAAATCGTATGAAATTTTCGCATATTTTACCGCTTCTTTCGACGAGTCGTATGACGCATAAGAACTATTTACTTCGAAATACGCAGATTGAACATTTTTCAGCACATCTTGTTTCGATTGTAGAAGGTCAACTTTTGCTAAATCCTCGTTGATTAATGCTTTCTGAATATTAATTTTATAGGAATATTGATTCCAAATTGGAATACTCACACCAACTCCAAAAACGCCTGTTACATTATGTCCTAATTGCTCTAATAATGCATCTTGACGTAATCTTTTATTGAAATATTGTAGATAATTCGTTCCGAAATTGAAACTTCCTGTCACTTTTGGAAATAATGAAGTTCGCGCGATTTGAGTTTCTTTCGCAGCAACATCAATTTGCAATTCGGCATGTTTTACAGAAGGCTGATTTTGATAAGCCGTTTCTACCACATCATCCAAATTATACAATTGAGACGTTACATTATCTGGAATTTTGACATCAGTTACAGCAAAATTTCGGTAATCATTTAATTGCAACAACATCGCTAAATTGAACAATGCACGCTCTATTTCGATTTGTGCATTTACCACTTCACGTGTATTTGTCGCGACTTCAGATTCAGATTGAGCAACAACAGATTGAGCTACTGAACCAGCTTTGAATTTCTTTTGATTTTGATCCAATAATTGTTTCGAAATAGTTAGATTTCCTACTGCAACTTGTTTCAATTCTTTGTTCAATAAAACCGCCAAATAATAATTTGCAACTTGTAACGAAATATCATTTATCGTCATCGCAGTTTGTACTTTCGACGCTTCTAATTCCAAAGCAGCTTTGTCTTTATTCAATTGAACAACTCCACCATTGTAAATATTGATGCTAGATTGTACGCCAAATGAATGCGCAAATTGATAATATCCCTTTTCTATTGTTGGATTATAAGTTCCGATTGTAAAGTTAGTATCTACATAACCCGAAACCGTTGGCAACCAAGCGTTATAGGTTAATTCTAAATTTTTATTAAAAATTTCTTGGTTGATGGTATTCTGTTGAACAGTCAAATTATTTTTCGAAGCATATTCAATACATTTTTCAATTGTCCATCCTTCTTGGGCAAACGAAGGAAGAGAAGTAATAAATAGTAAAGTAAAAAATAATTGTTTCATAGACTATTCTTGTCAGAAAATTAAAGATATAAAATAAGTCGAATTTCTAACCAAAATGTTACGAAATTCGACTTAAAGTTTTTATTTGGTTAAAATCTTAACCTTTAATTTTTGAAGCAATTGCGAATTCTTCTGCAAAAGCAGCGATTCTTTCTGCAACTTCTTTTTCCTCTGTTGCTCTTTCGTAAGAACTAGACATTGAAATTAAAATTTGGTGAAAGAAACGTTTCATATCATCTTGTGTCATTTCTTTTGTCCACAAATCGATACGCAAAGCCTCTTTTGCTTTATCATCCCAAACAGAAAGTAACATTGCTTTTGTTTCTTCGTGACTAATTCCACCGTCTGGTGCATTCCAAGTCATTTTTTCTGGTACGTGATTTTCGTCCAATTCAATCTCTACCGTAATATTTGTTGTTCTCATAACTTCTAATTATTAGTTTATTTCACAAAATGGTAAACTTTACCATCAATTGTTTTTGTTGTATAATTTGTTGAATTATTACTTTCTAAAGCTGGCTTATATTTAGAATCTTTGAAGATTTTTTGACCATCCATATCATCTAACAAAGCTTTCAATTCTACCTTCGGATTCTCTTTCATGTATTGGCGAATAATTTGCAAACCAATCCAAGCCGCAATTCTTCCTGGAGAATCTTGTTCTATTTCATTATTAAATTTTGAAAATGGACTAACTGCTAAAAAGCGTTTATCCAAAGAAGCATCTGAACTGAATACATAATTTTGCTCCACAAAAAAGTTCCAAATTTGACCTTCGTTCTCAATACACCACTGAATTTGTTCTGGCGTGTAACCAACTTTATATTCGTCTGGTGTATCTGTTAACAATGCATCTTGCAAAATCAATTTCTTCCCTTCATAAATCATTTTATCAATAAATAATTGATTTCTTGGGCTAAATGTTACCACATCATTCGCAATTGCATCAACAGCTTGAGAAGGCAAACGATTAAAATCTAAATTTGTGCGTAAATAACGTTCTACGCCAATGCTATCATATAATTTATTCTTTGACCCCAAATACGCATCCATCGCAATAAACATCAAGCCAGATTGCTGACTAAACATCACAGGATAATCTATATTTTGTAAACCTGATGAATAGGTATAAACCGTCGGAATTTTATATTCTGGAAAATAAAATTGGTAACGTTGAAACATCGGAGTTAACGATTCATTTAAGTTTTTAAAATCTCCAAAAACCTTTCGAGATTGTCCATAAATACTCAATTCTTCTTTATTACGACGTTGACTTTCCCATACATCATCCGCAGTTTTTGCATCAAAAAAGAAAGGATAATCTTTTCGTAAAGTCGCTAAAGGAATCGAATCGTTAAAAAAATCTTGGCTGATATCATGAATATTCAACTGAACATTTTGTTCTTTGACATCCACTTCCCACGATTTTTCTTTTTTGCACGCAGTAAATAAAATTAAACTCGCAAAAGCTAAGCCATATACAAATTTCATTGCTTGGTTATTTAGCTAACAAAAATAGTAAAATAATCTGTAGTATTTTCAACCCTAATTTTTTTCATAATCTGCTATCTTTGAAATAAATTATTAAACTATGCAAACTGAAAAAGTTGTAGAATATATTGTTTCTTGGTTGAAAGATTATTTGGAAACAGCGCACCAAAAAGGCTTTGTGATTGGAATTTCGGGCGGAATTGATTCGGCTGTAACCTCAACACTTTGTGCGATGACAGGCTCCCCTTTACTTAATTTGGAAATGCCAATTCATCAAGAAAAAAATCAAGCGGATAGAGCAAAACGTCATATTGAATGGTTAAAAAATAAGTTTTCGTCGCCAATCGATTCGATAGAAGTTGATTTAACCTCAACTTTTGATGCAATGGTTTTGGCTTTACCAGAAACGGAAACAACGGATAAAGTGAATTTAGCCTTGGCCAATACACGCTCTCGTTTGCGTATGACAACACTTTATTATTTTGCTGGTTTACACAATTATTTGGTTGCAGGAACAGGAAATAAAGTCGAAGATTTTGGCGTTGGTTTTTATACGAAATATGGTGATGGCGGTGTAGATCTTAGTCCAATTGCTGATTTGATGAAATCGGAAGTGTATAAAATTGCTGAGTTTTTAGGAGTTAATACAGATATTCAAAAAGCAAAACCAACAGATGGTTTGTTTGGTGATGATCGTTCGGATGAAGATCAATTAGGTGCAAATTACGATGAATTAGAATGGGCAATGAAAGCGAAAGAAGCTGGAAAAACTGCAAATGAATTTGAAGGTAGAGAAAAAGAAGTATTCGAGATTTATTCCAGATTAAATCGTATTAACCAACATAAAATGGTTCCAATTCCGATATGTGATATTCCTGAGGAGTTGATGAACTAAGCGGTAAGCACAATTAATTTTTTCAATATAAAAGCAAGCGAAAGGTTGCTTTTTTTTATTTTGATGTGATGTTGAAACGAGTTCAATATGACTTACGTATAAATGTCATTCTGAATAAAACGTTAGTAGAATGAAGAATCGAAGATTCCTCCTAACGTCGGAATGACATTTTCTTAGTTTACACTTGAATAAGTCAAAAAGATAAGAAAAACAAAAAACTCAGTAATACTACTGAGTTTTTTTATGTTGTAAATAATATGCTATTGCGATATATGCGAGGGAGATTCCGGATAAGTTTGCCATTAAATCGACAAAATCAAAACTACGATGAAGTGATGTTAAAATACCTTGCAAAATTTCGATAAGAAAACTTACCAAAAACGGAATTATCATCAAGCGCAGAGTTGTTATTTTGTATGCGACAAATAACAAAATCGTCATCATCCCAAACATTCCACAATGTACAATTTTATCTAAATTATCAATCTCCAAAAAGATTTCTAATTCTTTGATTGTGCTTAATTTCGAGAAATTTTCTTGTGGAAGTAGCGTCAGATAAAACACCAACGCTACATATGCAAAGAATATTATTTTTTTTGTCTTATGCACCAATTAATTCTCCGTAAGCAGCTGCGTCTAATAAAGCATCTAATTGAGAAGCATCTTCAATTTTTACTTTGATAATCCACCCTTTTCCGTAAGGATCAGTGTTGATTAATTCTGGCTCACCTTCTAATTCAGTGTTAAATTCTACAACTTCACCGCTAATTGGCATAAATAAGTCAGAAACTGTTTTTACTGCTTCTACTGTTCCAAATACTTCTTCTTGACCTAAAGTTTCTCCTTCTGTTTCTACGTCAACATAAACAATATCTCCTAACTCTCCTTGTGCGAAAGCTGTAATACCGATTGTTGCTACATCTCCTTCTACAGAAATCCACTCGTGATCTTTACTGTACTTTAAATTGTTTGGAATGCTCATAATGTTTGTTTTATTGTTTTTTTAATTTCCGAATGTAAAGGTAGCACTAAATCCGGCACGAATTTGAGAAATTGGAAAAGCTGTTGAAATTTTATATTTACTCATCATCTGATCCCAATAGAATCTCAAGTTCAAATTCTTACTTACGTTATAATCTGCCGTTATCTTAAACGTCATAATTCGCTGTCCACCTGTAATTTGCGAATCTCCATAAATACTTGTTGGTACGTTTGGATTTTGTACGTCATCAAAGTTATAAATTACTTTTCGAATTGTTGTTTGATTATCTCTTAATGAGAAATCTCCACGAATATTTAAGTCACCTTTGATTGTTTTCTGATTTCCTTGGTAACGAATTTTCATTTTGAAATCTTTGAAAATATATCCAAATCCAACAATATATTCCGATCCATAATCTTCTGTATACGTATAATTTGTTGTACTTAATGATAATAAACGATCTCTGTTATATTGCGCACGTAATTGCATACTGTTACGGAATGTTAAATCCACTCCTAATAATGGCGAGAATGATTCGATCATCGTAACGGCTCCATATAAATTCTGGGTATAGAAGTTTCCGTTTTCATCTTTACCAGTCACTTGTCCGCCCCCCATAATTCCAGTGTCTAACATGAAGTTCGGGTTGGACTGAATACCAGTTGTTGTGTACGTCGAATTATATGAACTCGAAACCTCTACGTTATCAAAATATTTGTTGATAATTGGAATAGATTTCAATCCTGTGTATGTTACACGCCAGTTCGGAACCGGAATAGAACGATTGTATCCTAACTTAGACGAACCTGCATCTTTCCCTTGTACCGCCGCTAAAAAGGCTGGTAAAAGTACATCAGAACTTCTTGCATTAAATCCTTCGTAATAACCAAGTCCATCTACATTTCCGCTACCTCTTTTCTGTGCTAAACGTCCGGAAATTGTTTTAGTATTTGTTAGAAATTGCTCAAAAATTGCATCTCCATCTTTGAAAGCTGTTTTGATATTTACGGTCGAAATATTAAGATTTGCTAATTCATCAATGTAAGGATTTTCGACTGCTAAATTGAATCCTGAATGATAAATACGACGATCTTTTGTACGTTTTGCACTCAAATCAATTCGTAAATCTGGAATTGGCTCAATCAAAGCAGTTCCATTAAAATCAGAACCTTTTGTAATTTGATACGCATCCGTCATCAATTCATCGCCAACAATCAATCCTCTTTCAACTAATTGTCGTTTAATATCGAATTGTGTTCCATAAACGAAGCCTAAACTTGGACCATTTTTACCATCAACACCAAAGAAACCTGGCTCGTATAATAATCCTGGAATTACAGCTCCATTTGTTTGATTAAATGTAAAATTAGCACGTTTTAGTGATGATAAAATCATCCAACCATAATCTTTTGCTGTAAATTTATGTTTGAATTTGTATGCTGATTTCTTATTTGTACGACGTTTCTTAGAGAATAAAGTTGTGTAAACTGTATTCAACGAATCTATTTCTGCACGACGGCCTTTCAAAATCGAATCATAGCGTTTGTAACCTTTAAACTCTGGATAGAATTTAGCAAAATCCAAATCTCCCATCAAATTGATCGAATTCGAGTTTTGAGCTGTACCATTTCCTAAATTAACAGGTCTTCCGTCTACTTCAAAATTTCTGTAAGCAGTAGAAGTTGCAACCCAGTTATAATTCGATGTAAATCCTGCTTCAACATTCATCCAATTGAGATATGGGAAGAATTTTAAAGGTAATTTATAATTCACCTGAAATTGTTGATCGTATTGAACTGGACGTCCAATTGTGAACATATTTTGCCAAATCATATCTTGATCTGCACGCTGGAAAGTTGTTCCATCATTCAACGTCATTGTCGAAGATGTTAAATCTAAACGCAACGATTTTGTCAAATCAAAACCTAAATTATATTGCCAATTGAACAAGAAATTGTTACTATATGTCGGACGAATTAAGCTCGAAGAACTTCCTCCTCCTAAATATTGACTGATATCGCGATATTGTCTTTCACTATACGTTCGCGCAATCTCTGTACGGAAAGAGAAACGTGTTGGCAAAGGATTCACATTAAATTCACGAATAAATTGTAAATATTTTCCTGATTCCTCTTTTGGTTGAACCGCACGCCATTTTTTGAAAGGTTCGTAAGATTTTCCTCTAAATCCGAAATTATAATTAATCGACGCTCTTAATTGTTGGTTGATGTTATATTGCGTGTAAATATCACGGTAATAATTATCCGAATACATCATCGAAACTGAGAAGTTAGAAGGATCATAAAAACGAACAGGGTTGTTGTTATTTGTAGATCTAACTTTTCGAATATTGTTAAAGGCAAAACTTTTGAACTGCGTATAAGTACGAACAACTTTTTCTAATTCGGCTTTATTAGGCGCTTCATCAAAAATAATATCGTTGTCTAATGGATTATATTTTGGATCGACAAAACTTTCCTGAATTGTAAAATCGAATGGAATTTCCATTCCCCATTTCTTTGGTAAGAATTTGTCTAATTTTACTTGTGCATTCAACGCATATTGTAATGATTCGTCCTGATTACGATTTGCAGGACCTTGATCTATCGCACCAAAACCTACAGAACTTGTGCTTCCAGAAACTTGTACATTCGCAAAATCACCTAAATTGAACTGCACATTTGCTGAAGCTGCATAACCACCTTGGTTATCAATTTCGCTTAAACGAAGTTCATTTACCCAAAGTAAAACTTCTTTATCAGACGGTCCAGAAGTGTTACGAACCCCAATCATAATTGAAGAGACATTACCCAATGTTGGACGACCTTTTACATAAACCGTTTTGTTTGGATTCTCTTGATCAAAAGCAAAATTGAAACGTTGCAATGTACTGAAACCATCAGCATCCCTTTGTTTTTTAGCATCTGTAAACAAATCTGTATTCAGATCGATAAAGTTTTCATCTGGCCAAACTGTGCTTTCTGTTGCAGAACTTTGTGGCGTATATTTCAACGGCATTTCATATTCATAGTAATTATCTGTATAATCACTACCTACACGAATAAATAATTTTGTACCATTATCAATCGCATTTGACGCTCTATCTAATAAGTTTTGAGCAGATACAAACATTTGCAACTTTTTGTATCGACGCAAATCTAAATTTGTATTCTTAAAAATAGCTTTTGAAGTACTTCCTGGTTTAAACTTCGCCTTCAATGTCATCGAAGCTTCGTTCTGAGATTGATATCCCGTTGTTCCTTGAGTTTGTTCACGATAAACTCCAGGAGGAATCATATAACGAGGACGATCTGTACCATTTCGTTCGATACTTACCTCACCAATTTCTAAATCATCAATATTTTTATCCTCCTCATAACCTTCTTGATTACTAATGATATAAGGATAAATGTTTTTTGTATAACGACGCCATTCAGAACGAACTAAATCAAAAGTACCAAAACGTAGAGTTGTTTCTTCCTCGAAACCTCGCATCACCATACGCATAAAACGAGCAGCTGTTAACACACTTTCTGCTTGTGCAATAGACGCATCATTGTTTAACTCTTCTACTCCATCTCCGTCAAGATCTAAATCAAAGTTATCAACAGGAATACGAACTTGATACCATTTAACATCATGTTTCGTTTTGTCAGGAAATTCCCCTTGAACTGTTTTTCGAGTAACAATAAATTTATTGTTTGGATCTTCTAACGTTTGACGGTTAATTTTTAACGTATACTGATTATAGTTTTCTGTTTGATCTAAATTGAAATCACCATTAATATCTTCTGTATCTGGAGTTAAAGATGATGCATGTAAAGGATTATCGGTTGAATTGTTTCCTTGCGGATTTCTGAAATAACGGTAACGATCTTGAACTGTATTCCCAATTGATGCTCCTCTGAAACGATCATCTAAAAAGAATAAATAATTATCATTCGCAGGATCTAATTCTCCTGTAACTAAATTATTACTCGTTATTCCATAACGTTGGGCTTCTTCCTCATCTGTTAATCCATTATAACCCAAATCTTGTTGTTTTCGGGCAGCTCCATCTGTATCAAAAGCATATAAAATTGGATTTAACTGAGGTGTTACACCCCATTTAGAAGCAACAGTCGCCGCTCCATTTCCAGAATGAGGCAATCCATTTTCGTACATCATTTCGCCGTCTTTCAAGACATCTTCCGAAACATTTCCTAAATGTACCAATAACTCTCCTTCTCCACCTTTTCCATCTGCATAAGGATCCATCATCCAGAACTCGATGTATTCCACATTCGAATCTTTGAAGTTAGAAACTGAAATAGGACGCATAATTGCTCCCCAATTTTTCGTGTCTACTGCATTTGGATTAACATTATAAGGTCCACGTTCTTGTGGATAGAATGTCATATCTAATGTGCTGATATACGAATTCGTACCAGCCATTACATCACGTTGATCAAAAAGTTCTTTTAGCTTAATACGACGCGCCATATGCGTTGACATTTGTTGATCCGTTAAAGGCGAGCTTCCACCCATCCCATAAAAACGAGGATCAATCGTGTACCACGATAACATACGACGACCATTGTTGAATGATAAATCGTCATTTTTCATTCCATTTGGGAAGAACGGGTGGTAACCAGAAGCAGAATATCCAGCAGGTTTTCCTGGTGTTGATCCAAATTTCCATGAACCAACATCTAATAAACTAATGCGCGATTGTGCATCTTCGAAATCGTCTATATAAGAATAACCTCCTGTCACTTTGTTCATTCCTGGCATCAAATAAGCCGCCTCTGCCTGAACACTAATGTTCGACATTTGGTCCGTTTTGATTCCCGGAATTTTATTTGTTAAACGAGTTAACCACTCAGCTTCTGAGTTATATTGTGTATTTAGTCCAACAATTGTGTTGTTCACAGGTTCTGAACCAAATTGTGTTTTTTGCGTAACTGGACGTTCTTGGTAATTAATTAAAGTTCCGCCTAACATAAACTTATCACTAAATTTATGCTCGACATTAATTCCCATGAAACGTTTTTTCTGTAAATTAAATGTAGATTGATTTTCTAAAGAAACATTAATTGGTGCTCCAGAATTTTTCAATTGTTCATTGATGATTTTTACACGCCCCAACTGATAATCTACCGTATAATCTACGCCTTCCGTCAACGTTGCTCCACCAGAAGTTACTTTAACAGAACCTTGCGGCACATTGAAAGCGCCCAACGGAATACCATCTGTCACCGTTCCTTTGTAACGACCTTCTAAGGTATAACGATTGGCTAATTTTTCGCCAGAAAGTGTATTTGGTAATTGATGATAAATTTGATTGAAAACGTATTCTTCATTTTGACCTTGTAATTTATTGCTCAAATATTTACCAAAAGGTTCAACAGAAGTGAAAATAATATTTCCTCTTTCTGTATCAATTGTTAACCCTGGTTGAAAATCAAATAAACCATCACCTTTACTTCCATCAGGATTTTGTTGTAATTGTCCGTTCGAATTTAATCTATCCATGTTCAGAACTTGAATTAACGATTGTTCTGAAACAGCAGAATTTGGTAAGTAATTTAATTTTCCAGAAGATTGTTCACCATTATCTTTGAAATTAATATTCATCAAGAAATCTTCACTCGAAACACCATAAGCATTTAGCGAATAAATATTTTTCATCATCAAATCCCACATTGGCGAAGCCACATTAACTGCAGAATTTGGTTTGATTAATTTCGCGATAATTGGTTTATCTGTCTCACTCGACATTTGTCCAACTTTGTATAATTTTGTCGGATCAGAACTTAACGAATACTGAAACGAAACCGCTAACAAATCTTCACCATCAACCAAAGGCGTATTCAAGGAAATGTATCCTAATTTTGGATAGAAAGTGAATTCGGAAGCATCAAGTTTTCGAACATTTTCGTTGACGATAAAGTTTTCTCCATCCTGAAATTGTTCACCATTGAAAGAATATCCGTTCAAATAACTTCTTGCATCACTAATCTTGGTAAAACCTTGAGAATTAATCTCATTAAATAAGGCATTACTACTATTTTGAGGCGCTGTACCACCTTCTGCAATATCTCGCAAAGCGATAATAGAACGTCTATTCTGTTGATTCCCTCCAGATTTATCAACTTTCCAAACCTCAATATTACTGATATTGATATTACTGTTAACTGCAGGATAATTTGCTAACGCTCTATCGTAACTATTTCTAAAAAATTGACCTAAGAAAAAGTGTCTATTGTATTCATATTTTTCGGCAGCGACTTTAAAATCAGTCATCACACCACCACCTTGAACCACAATATTTTTAGATTCCGAACGTTGTTCTGAAAAGACAGCCGATACATTTGTACGACCGAATTTAAGATCTGTTCTAACTCCAAAAAGTGACTGTGCACCTGTAATCAACGAAGTACTAAGCGGCATCGAAATATTACCAACCTCTATATTTTGTAGGATATCATCTTCTCCTCCAAATGGATCCAATTTATTCCCCAAAGCCTTTCTCCACTGAAGTTTCATTTGATTTTCGAAGCCAAAACCAGCTTGCGTGTCATAATTCACTTTCATCTGAAGATTTTCTCCGACTTTACCCAAAATACTCAATTGCATACGTTGATTAAGATCCATTGTAAGCGTTTGACGGTTTTGTGGCAACAACATTGGATTATCTATCTTTTGCAAGAAAACACCCAATTCTAAATTTGCATAACCTTGCGGAATCAATGAAATTTCTGATCCACCAAAAATAGTTTCGAAAGCTTTAGATTTCACCTTAAAACTTGGTAAAATACTTCCTTCTTTTTTTCCTTCCTTATCTCCAAAACGTTCTTCACGATAAAATTGATCGTTGGTTTGAGATTTTACTCGGAAATAATTTTTCATGTCTTGATTCTGAACCAAAGTCAGGTATTCTTGACGTGTCAAATAGATAGGTTCGGAAACTAAACTTGTTCCAATTTGAGGATATAAAATATACTGACGCTTTATCGCATCATATTGTACATCGTATTTTATTTGATTATCTAAAAACAATCCACCTTTTTGATCTCGGATAGGAAACTTAAGCGTATCACTTTCCTGAGCCATAACATCGCTCATAGTTCCCATTGCAAAAAGGAAACACAAAGCTGCTATAGTAGAGCCTTTACGAATAGTTTTTGGTTCGTTATGAATCTTCATTAAATTTTCTTCAAGGTTTCTTTTACTAAGAATTCCACGTCTGCATCTGGCTGATCTTGTAGGATTTTGTCCATGATTTTCTCTGCAGATTTTTTAGGAATTCCTAAAACTTCTAAAGCAGATAACGCTTCATTCTTAGATTTATTTTTAACCGAAGTAGAATTAACATCTAATATTAAATTTTGATCCAATTTATCTTTCAAATCAATGATGATTCTTTGCGCTGTTTTAGCACCAATTCCTTTTACACTTTGCAATAATCTAGCATCTTCTTGAGCGATTGCAGTTGCAATTTCTTTGGAAGAAAGTGTCGAAATAATCATCATTCCAGAAGCTGGACCAACACCGTTAACACTAATTAATTTCTGAAAAATTTCTCGTTCTAGTTTTGTTGCAAATCCATAAAGTATATGTGCATCTTCGCGAACAATCAAATGTGTAAAAATTGTAACCAATTCTTCGTGTTCTAAAGTAGAATATGTATTCAATGAAATATTGACCCAATATCCGACCCCATTGCAATCTATTACAGCATTTGTTGGATAAATCTCGATTAATTTACCTCTTAATTGTGTTATCATTTTGACGTTTATTTAGTTACACTACATATAGTGATAACGTCAAAAATACGATTTATTTTGTAAGGATGAAAGTATTGATTTTAATGAAAGCCTTGTCAAGATTTAAATCTTGACAAGGCTTCAATTGATTTGAATTAAATATTTTGAGAAATCAATTTTTAGTTTTTCATATTGTTGTTGGTTTGAAATATAACCGTCGTACTAAACGGAGGAAATGTAAATACAGTTTTAAAATAATCAGTTGAATACTCTTTATCACTAATAGGATTATTAAACGTTACTCTCGTTTTAAGACTAGAACATCTTAATTTGTCATCATAATTTTTATCAAATGAATAAGGTAATGGTTCAAAATAACCCTCATAATTTTTTTCACAAGGATATAATCCGTCAGATTCTAATGGACTTTGTTCAAATACTTTTCCAAAATGTTGAACTATAAATAATATTATTATTGAAATTAATAAGGATAAAATAATAATTTTTGAATTTTTCAAATTCAAAAATTCAATTAATTACAAATAAATTTACATACAATGCTCATCCATTCCATTTAGCTGAAGTGCTTCTTTGGCTGGTGAAATGAAAGGAATGTTTAATTCTAATCCGCGAAGGATAAATAATACACCCAAAATAAGTGTGATAATTGGTAAGATTTTTAAGATCGTTTGACGCTGTTTCACTGATAAAAAATTACCAAATAAAACGGTTGCAAACATCAAAGGCAAAGTTCCAAATCCGAAGAAGAACATAAACATCGCACTTTTGTAAACTGATCCTAAACCAATGGCAGCTGTAAGTGAAGCATAAACCATTCCGCAAGGTAAAAGTCCGTTTAATAGACCAACTATATAAAGAGAGGAAGAATCTTTCTTGATTAAGAATTTACCAAGAGAGAGTTTTACTTTTATCATCAAGGCGTTTACAGGGCGAAGTTGCGTAGCACCATTTTCATAGAATTTTGGAATCATGACCATAATAATCATCAAAACTCCAATCAAAATACTTAGATAATTTTGTAATCCAACAAATGAAAATGATTCACCAATCAATCCTAAAATTGCACCTAAAATTGTATAAGTGGTTACACGTCCTAATTGATAAGTCAAATTACGAAGTGTAAATTTTAGTTTGTTTTGAGATTCTAATCCCAAAGAAAAAGCAATAGGTCCGCACATCCCCACGCAATGCAGGGACGATGTAAGACCTATGGATAATGCTATGATAACTATTGTGAAATCCATCGAATGGACTTTTTAATCAAATAAGTTTGATTATTTTCTTTCCAGCTTAAAGTTAATTCGTATTCTCCATCAATTAACTTAACAGATGGTACTAAAAAATTCTTTTTATCAGATAATTTAATCGGCATTTTGACATCTTTTGTTTCGTCATCATTACGCATCAAAAAAATATCTCCTTTAAAATCGGCAGCAGTAGTTGCTGGAAATTGAAATAAAAATCCATTTGCTTGTACAATAACTTCTGGTTTTTCGGCCAAAGCATTTGCACGTTTTTCAGCATTTATTTCATCCTGAAAATGAATTTCTTTTTCGTAATAATCCTCAGTTACCATTCCGCCTGTATCTCCTGCAAAATATAACAACGATAGAATGAATATCATAAAACATCCCAAAGCAATTGCTACATAATGTCCCCAATTTAACTTCATATGATTAATATTTGAATGGAGCTGAGAAGCTCGTTTCGTATTTATCGATTACTTTTCCTTTTTGATTGACTAATCCAATCACTACTTTTTCTTTGTACGATTTTACTTCATCCATTGGAATTTTCAAGAAGAATTTCCCTTGGATGATTTGACCTTTTTCCATGTTCAATTTATTTTCGCCTTCGTACATTTCTACTTTTGAGTTTTTGTGTGATAGCAATTGAACTGTTACAATTTGGTCTGCATTTGTTTTATTGTACAATGTATACTCGAATTGATTAACGTAATATTTACCTTCTACTTTGTAATCTGTTCCAGGAACTTTAAGGTATTTAGATTCTACATCAGAACGAGAGAACAAGAAAGCTGTCATTGCTCCAATTAATAATAATAAAGCAAATGTATAAGCAGCTAATCGTTTTGTGAATTTGAATTTTTCGCCACGTTTGATATCATCTTCCGAAGCATAACGAATCAATCCTGTTGGTAAACCGACTTTTTCCATTACTTCGTCACATGCATCAATACAAGCTGTACAGTTAACACATTCTAATTGGATTCCGTTACGAATATCAATTCCAGTAGGACAAACAACAACACATTGACCACAGTCAATACAATCTCCTTTTCCTTCTGCTTTACGATCTTCGTTCTTTTTGAATTTTGCTCGACCAGCTGTTCCTTCACCACGTTTAAAATCGTATGTTACATTTATTGTATGCGAATCAATTAATACACCTTGGAAACGTCCGTAAGGGCAAACCAATGTACAAGCTTGTTCGCGGAACCATGCGAATACGAAATAAAACATTGCTGAGAAGAAAACTAATCCAACCAATGTACCAATATTTTCTGCTGGTCCTTCTTTTATCACATCATACAACGCATCAGCTCCAATAATGTAAGCTAAGAATACATTGGCGATGATAAATGAAATGATTGCGAAGATGGTCCATTTCAATAATTTTTTACGAATTTTTTCTTCGTCCCAATCTTGCTTATCTAATCTAATTTGTTTTGCTCTATCTCCTTCTATGGCGTATTCTATTTTTCGGAAAACCATTTCCAAAAAAATTGTTTGCGGACATACCCATCCACAAAATAAACGACCATAAGCCATGGTAAATAAAACGATGAAAATAATTGTCGTAATCATTCCTAAAGCTAGAAGGAAGAAATCGGATGTAAAGAACGGAAATCCGAATAAGATGAATTGGCTGTGCAAAACATCAAATTTGAACAATGGATTTCCATTAGGTAATTTAAAGAAAGGCGTTAAGATTAATATTGCTAACAATACATAACTTACATACGTCCTATAGTTTGTAAACTTACCTTTTGGTTTTTTAGGATAAACCCATTTACGTTCTCCGGTTCGCTCCATGGTTCCAATGGAACTACGAACATCTTCGTTCATTTGGCTGTTATCATCCAAATAATCGTCTAAATTAAATTCATCTTTTGGGTCAGAATTTTGAACACTCATTTTAGTGAATTTTAAATATATACAAATTTACGACTAAAAAAGAAAAGAGAGCTTATAAATAAGCTCTCTTTCAATATGATATTTGTTGTAATTATTAATGAATTACTTTTGTTTCCATGCTTCCATTAAGTCACCTTGAGGAGCAGCTGCACCTTCTGCAACTGTTTTCGTAGGTTCTTTTTGGTTGATGTAATAAACATAAGAAGCTACTTTCTCAATTGCTAATCCAGATAACTCTTTACGTTGACCAAATGCACGCATTTGAGGATTGTGAGGAGATCCATTATAAACAATGTGATAGATATTTTTGAACAAACTATCTTCTACATGATTCACCCAGTAATCATCCGTTAAGTTTGGTCCAATACCTCCTTTACCACCTTCCATGTGACATTGTGTACAGTTTTGCTCAAAGATTTTTTTACCTTGTTCTACGATTGCAGGATCGTTAGATTTGTTTACAGCTCCTGTGATATCAATATCATTTGCAACTGCCCAAATACTATCTTGCGCATCTTTGTAAACCATTTCTTCTTCGTATTCTTTGTCCATGTGAGCAAAGTCTGTGAAGCTATATGCCATTACGTAAACTACCATAAATACTATACCAAAGTAGAATAATGATAACCACCATTGTGGTAAAGCGTTGTCTAACTCTTTGATTCCGTCAAAACCGTGATCTAAGATAATAGATTCTTCTTCTTCGTCTGATTGTTTTTTACCAGCACTACTGAACAATCTTTTGAAGTAACCTATTTTAGCTTCTTCTAAATATTTAGCTTGTTCATCTTCAGATAATCTTTTGAATTTCTCTGCTTCAACAACTTTGTTTAAAGCATTGATGATTAAAAGCATCACGATTGCAACTGCTAATACTGCCCAGAAAATTCCTTGTGCAAACACATGTTTCAAGTGCTCCAATAAATTGTGCATCATTCCTTGAAAACCTGGTTCTGGCACCACATCTACTGGCGTCACCATTGTAAACGCTAAGATTACTGCTAATAGCGTTAATGGAATAAATATATAAGCCGGGGTACGTTGTCTCATTTTGTATTATTTTTTTCGTTCTCTTCTGGTTCTAAATCTAAAGCTGCTGACTCGCTGTCTTTGTAATACTCTTTTGGTTTTTTCATAACCTTAACAAAAATTGTCACAAAGACTGCTATAAATCCTATTAGGATTAATGTCTGCAATAAAGATGCATACTCATACTGAGAAAGGAATTCTTTATAATATTTTAACATTAGTTACTTGCTGTCTCTACTTGTTCAGCTTTGATATCTGTTCCTAAACGTTGTAAATATGCGATTAACGCTGTAATCTCACGATCTCTTAACGGAACAAACTCTTTACCTTGTTGTTTAGCTTCTGCTTCTTTTTTCGCATATAACTCTTTCAAATCAGACGCATCTTTAAAGATAGTTTGCTCGATTGCTAAAGCTTGTTTGTTCATAGAAACTTGCATACTGTCAAAATCTTCTTGTTGATAAGGGACACCTAATGCAACCATTGATTTCATTTTATCACGCGTTAACTCACGGTCTAATTTGTTTTCAATTAACCATGGGTAACGTGGCATGATAGAACCATCTGATGTAGAACGTGGATTCCACATATGTTTGTAATGCCAAGCGTCTGGGTTTTTACCTCCTTCGCGGTGTAAGTCTGGACCAGTTCTTTTAGAACCCCATAAAAATGGGTGATCGTAAACAAATTCTCCTGCTTTAGAGTATTCACCATAACGTTTTACTTCGTCACGGAATGGACGAACCATTTGCGTGTGACAAGCATTACATCCTTCACGAATATATAAATCACGTCCTTCTAATTCTAATGGAGTATAAGGTTTGATACTTGCAATTGTAGGTACGTTAGATTTAACTACAATTGTAGGAACAATCTCTACTAAACCACCAACTGCTAAAGTTAATACAGCTCCGATTGTTAACACGATTGGTGTTCTTTCAATCCAAGAGTGTACGCCTTCTCCTTGTGTACGTGCTGCTGTTTTTGGAGCTAATGCAGGAGCTTCTGCTTCTTCGTTTGCTACAAAGTGTCCAGCTTTTACTGTTTTCCAAACATTGATAATCATTAAGATTGATCCTAATAAATATAATGTTCCACCGAATGCACGTAATGGATATAACCATTTTTTAAGAATAGTAACTGTTTGTAAGAAGTTACCATATTCTAATGTTCCGTCTGCTGCGAATTGTTTCCACATTAAACCTTGTGTCCATCCTGCAACATACATAGGAATTACCCAGAATAAGATACCGAAAGTACCAATCCAGAAGTGAGCGTTAGCCATCTTAACAGATGCTAATTTTGTGTTGAATAATTTTGGTACTAAGTAATAGATCATACCAAAAGCGATAAATCCATTCCATCCTAAAGTACCTACGTGTACGTGAGCAGGAACCCAATCTGTAAAGTGACCAATTTTATTTAATGTTTTTGTTGCTAACATTGGACCTTCAAAAGTAGCCATACCATAACAAGTTAAGGCAACTACGAAGAATTTCAAAATAGGATTTTCTCTTACTTTATCCCATGCACCACGTAATGTTAATAAACCATTCAACATACCTCCCCAAGATGGAGCGATTAACATGATAGAGAAACCTGTTCCTAAAGCTTGTGCCCAACCTGGTAATGCTGTATAAAGCAAGTGGTGAGGACCAGCCCAAATATAAATGAAGATTAATGACCAGAAGTGGATAATAGATAATTTGTATGAGAATACAGGTCTATTAGCTGCTTTTGGTACAAAGTAATACATTAATCCTAAGATAGGTGTCGTTAAGAAGAATGCTACCGCATTGTGTCCGTACCACCATTGTACTAACGCATCTTGAACTCCAGAATACAATGAATATGATTTCGGAGCCGTTAAGCTAAATGTTACAGGGATTTCTAAATTGTTAAACACGTGTAACATTGTAATTGCAGCCCAAGTTCCGATAAAGAACCAAATTGCTACATACAAATGACGAACACGACGTTTAGCAATCGTTAAGAACATTTGTGCTCCAAACAATACCCAAACTAAAGCGATTAAAATATCAATTGGCCATTCGTGCTCAGCATACTCTTTAGAAGTGTTGTATCCTAAGATAAATGTTACAAATGATAATACAATAAATAATTGCCATCCCCAGAAAACGATCCAGCTTAAAACATCGCTGTACATTCTGGTTTTCAACAACCTTTGCATTGAATAATAAGCTCCGGTAAAGAACGAGTTTCCAACAAACGCGAACACCGCAAATGTTGTGTGAATCATTCTTAATCTACCAAAACCAAGTGTCCCTTGTGAATTGATTAATCCTTGAATGTTTCCTCCAATTGTTCCATCATCCGATCCGAAGATGTATTCTGGTAACGTAGGAAAAAACAACAAAGTTGCAACCAATACTCCAAAGAAAAATGCCATAACTGCCCAAAACAATGTGGCATAAAGGAAATACTTTACGATCTTATTGTCGTAACTAAAAGTCTGCATTTGCATTATGAGTCGATTTTATCTTGTGTTTTTTTATCATCTTTTAACATTCTCACCGCTGGAGATTCATCCTCATCAAATTGTCCTTTCTTATACCCTAAAAAGAATAAAAGAAGGAAAATTGCCCCCAAAGAGACACTAACTAATATCATTAATAATAATATCCCCATAGCTCCACAAAATTACAAAGCCCTAAGTTCTTATCACAATGATTTTGGTCAGAGCAGTATGTATAACTCTAATTTAAAATCAATCTAAATTCCATTTTGTTAATTTATCTGCAATTCGGGTACTTGTCGTTGCAAAAATTAACACTGAAATAGAACTTATTGGCATCAATATAGCCGCTACAACTGGCTGTAAATAACCAGAAACAGCAAAACTAAGTCCAACAATATTATACAAGAAACTGATGAAAAAAGCAATTTTTACAAATTTCATCGTGGTCTTCGATAAGTTCAAGAAATTTGGAATTGCCGAAAAACTTTTTCCATCCAAAATTCCATCACACGAAGGCGAAAAACTGTTAATATCCTCAGAAATAGAAATCCCTACTGTACTTTGTTTCAAAGCTCCAGCGTCATTCAATCCATCTCCAAGCATCATCACCTTCTTCCCTTCTTGTTCCAATTGTTTGATATATTCTAACTTATCAGTTGGCGATTGATTAAAAATCAATTTTGCATTGGCTGGAAAAATAGTTTCTAAATATTCTTTTTCAGAATCATTATCCCCAGACAAAACGTGTAACTGATATGTATCCAATTCTTTCAATAAACGATCTAAACCTTTTCGATATCGATTGGTATACACAAATTTACCAAAAACTTCTCCATCAATCGCTATAAAAACTTGAGATTGATTTAATCTATTTTCATTAAAAATTGCATTCGTGAAACTTCTCGAACCAACTTTTACTTGATGTCCATCTACATCAGCTTGCTGACCTTTTCCTACAATTTCTTCGTAATTAGAAATTGGCAAATGATCATCAACCGTCAACTTCTTATATAATGTACGGCTTAAAGGGTGATTAGAGTTTCTAATCAATGCTTTCACCAATTGCTTTTGATACTCAGAAAGTTCTTTCCCCTCGTATTGCACTTGCGCTTCATCACTTTCCGTAATTGTACCCGTTTTATCAAAAACTACGTCTGTAATTTTCTCCATTCTTTCGACTGTTGATGTATTTTTTACATAAAATTTCTTATTCCCGAAAATACGCATCATGTGTCCCAAAATAAACGGAGACGATAAACCTAACGCACAAGGACAAGCGATAATTAAGATTGATGTAACAACTTCTAATATTTTTGAAGAATCGTGAAAATACCAATAAACAGCAGAAATTGCTGTAATAATAAGGATGATTAATGTGAAATAATGACTGATTTTATTCGTCAAAGCATTCAACTCAGATTCTTCTTTCTGGAAAGCATCATTGTTCCATAATTGGGTTAAATAACTTTGATTAACATCCGAAATAATTTCCAGCTCAATTGCATTACCAGATTGTTTTCCACCAGCAAATATTTTATCTCCAGCTTTTTTATGAATCAAGCGAGATTCTCCCGTTACAAACGAGTTATCAATCATCGCTTCACCTTTCATCAAAATGGCATCGGCTGGAATAATTTCTTCATTTCTAATTAAAATTCGATCACCTTTTTTCAAATCAGCCAACAAAATTGGTTGTTCATAACCATTTTCTAATTTCGCAACTGCAATTGGATAAAACGATTTGTAATCTCGATCAAATGCCAACGCTTGCATTGTTTGTTGCTGAAACCATTTCCCTGTCAACATCAAAAATAAAAGCATCGCTAATGTATCAAAGTAACCTGGCGAAATATCGAAAATGATATCATAAGTCGATTTAAACATAATCACGATAATTCCTAACGCAATTGGCACATCGATATTGATATATTTATTTTTCAGACCTTGCCAAGCCGAAACAAAATAATCGGTAGATGAATAAAAGAAAACAGGCAACGACAATGCAAACATCGTCCAACGAAAATATCCTTTGTTTTGATCTAACCATTGTTCTTTTACGTCTCCAAAAACTTCGACATATTCTGGAAATGATAAAAGCATAATATTCCCAAAACAGAATCCTGCAATAACCAATTTGCTCACCAAAGAACGATCGACTTTGCTTTTTTTCTTTTTGTCTAATGTTTTTAGATTAATCGAAGGTTTATAGCCTAAATTTGTAATAAATCTTGCCAAATCACCTAATTTCAAATCCGCATCACGATACGTAATCTGAACAGTTTTTTGCGTAAAATTGACATTAGAAGATATAATATTTGGATTAATCGTATCCAAACTTTCTAACAACCAAACACACGAAGTACAATGCATTACAGGCACGTAAAAGGAGACAACTGTAACGCCGTCATCTGAAAAATCTACAACTTTATCAAAGATTTCTTTTGTGTTTAAGAAATCAAATTGATGATTACTTTTTCCATCAGGACGTAAACCTGCATTACGATTAAGGTCGTAATAATCTTTTAGATTATTTACGTTTAAAATCTCGTAAACCGTTTTACAACCCTGACAACAAAAATCCTTTTCATCGAACTGAATAACCTCTTCTTCAATTCTTTGACCACAGTGAAAACAATTCTCTTCCATACTATTTTACAAAATTACTTTCCTTTTATCAGAATTAACGTTAACTTTGTATGAATTAAGTCATAACAACAAGATATGTCAGAGTTTAATGAGAATGTAGTATCGATTAAAGCGATGTTTGATAACCCAGAGTCTTTCGGGGTTTTTAGTAAGGAAGAATTATTGGAGTTTGAGCAAGAGAAGAAAATCATCAACCTAAAAAAAGGAGACGAGATTATCCAGGAAGGTAATACACCAAAAGGTATATATTGCGTCATGAAAGGAACTGCTAAGTTGTTCAAAATTGGTTTTAATGGAAAAGAGCAAATTCTACGTTTTATCAACGAAGGTGACATTATCGGTTATCGCTCAATCTTAAGTCAAGAAGTATTTGGTGCCTCTGCAACCGCAATGACGCCAGTTGAAATATATTATATTCCAGAAAAATTCTTCTTAAAATTATTAGAAGTTAATCCAAAATTAGCTTTCAATATTTTACAAAGAATTGCTAAAGATTTGGGAGAATATGCAAGAACAATCACTTATTTAGCACAAAAAACAGTTCGCGAACGTTTGGCTGAAGTTTTAATTTTATTAGAAGGAAAATTAGGAACAGACAAAGACGGATTTATCAACATTTCGTTGACACGCGAAGAAATGGCAAATTTGATTGGAACAGCGACAGAATCTGCAATTCGTTTGATTTCTGAATTCAAAACTGATGAATTAATCGAAGTTGAAGGAAGAAAAATAAAAGTTTTAGATCATCAAAAGTTGACGAAATTAGGTCATGTTATTTTGTAAGAATTTATTCTTGATATAAAATCAAAAGTCGCTCGTTGAGCGACTTTTTTATGCAAACTATTTCAATTTCATATAATAATCTTTGAGAATTGGATCAATTTTTTCGAGCGCATATCTCAACGTTGTTCTTGGCATTTGCAACGTATATTCGTCCAAAAACTCAATCAACTTTTCTTCATTCATTTTTCCCATTTCACGCAACATCCAACCATTTGCTTTATGCATTAAATCGTGTGAATGATTAAGATTTTTCAACACAATTTCAGGAACAATTGAAAATGATTTTTGTTTGATAAAATACATAGTTGATACAGTTGCGATTCGTTTTTCCCACAAATCATCTGAATCTGCCAATTCAAAAAGCAATTCTTCTCGTTTTTGATGAAAACAATAATGTCCCAAAATTTTATAACAACTTGTGTCAACCAAATCCCAATTGTTGATTTGAGAAGTTTGAGCAAGATAAAAATCGATGATATCTTTTCTTACAAGTTCATCTTTTGATTTTTCGTACTTCAAGACCAATATCAATAAAGCTGTTAATCTATATTCGTGAATATTGGAATTCAATAAATTTTTGATGTCATTTAATGAAACTTGTTGATAAAATTCTTTCGCAATCAAACGTTGATTCGGAACAGAAATCCCAAGAAGAATATCTCCTTCACCATATTCTCCTTTTCCAGTTTTGAAAAAACGCATCATAATCTTCGCTTTATCATCGTCCGCTAAATCTTGTAAAGTTGATTTTAATTGCTCTATCATATTTTATCAATTAGATTTTGAAGTTAACAAAAAAAGAGTCCAAAAACTGAACTCTTATTTATTTTAAAATATTAAATATAAATTTAATAACTTTAATGCAAACTTACATTTATGAATTTCAAACACAAGCCTCTAATATTCTTCTTCTTCCTGATTATAATAATCAATGGTCTTATAAAGTTGTATAATAATTTTCCTGAAAATTCAATGGGTCTTTATATTCAAATTGGATTATTATTTATGGTTATATTAATTCTAATTTTTAATCTTAAAAAATCTAAAAATTAAAACTATTACTCTTCCGAATCATTTTCTTCCTCATCGTAATATTGAAAAAGGAAATTATTATAAGGAAAACGTTTCATGTGAATTTCTTTCACTTCTTCATAAACCGTTTTTCGCAAATCTTCTAAATTATCTTTTTCCGTTGCCGAAATAAACAATGTCGGATAATCTGTTTTCGCCATCCACGTACGTTTCCAATCTTCTAACGAATAATTTTCAAATTTCTTTTCAGACAAATCATCTTCATCTTGTTTGATATAAGAAAAATTATCAATTTTATTGAAAACCATAATCGTTGGTTTTTCTTTCGACTCTATTTCAGCTAAAATTTGATTCACAGAATTCACATGATCCTCAAAACTCGCATGCGAAATATCCACAACATGGACCAACAAATCCGCTTCACGAACCTCATCTAATGTAGATTTAAACGATTCTACCAATTGTGTTGGCAACTTGCGAATAAACCCAACCGTATCCGTTAATAAGAAAGGTAAATTACCAATTACCACTTTTCGAACCGTTGTATCTAATGTTGCAAATAATTTATTTTCGGCAAAAACTTCGGACTTCGATAAGACATTCATCAACGTTGATTTCCCAACATTTGTGTACCCAACCAACGCAACGCGTACCAATGCTCCTCGATTTTTACGTTGAGTCGCCATTTGCTTATCGATTCCTTTCAATTTCTCTTTCAATAACGTAATTCGATCACGAATAATACGTCTATCCGTTTCAATTTCCGTTTCACCAGGACCACGCATACCAATTCCTCCACGTTGACGCTCTAAGTGTGTCCACATTCGTGTTAATCGTGGTAATAAATATTGGTATTGAGCCAATTCTACCTGCGTACGTGCATATGAAGTTTGCGCTCGTTGAGCAAAAATATCTAAAATCAATTGTGTACGGTCGATGATTTTTTTGTTGACAACTTTCTCAATATTTTTCAACTGAGAAGGCGTTAATTCATCATCAAAAATAACTGTATCAATATCATATTCTTCGACAAAAGCCGTGATTTCATCTAATTTCCCGCTTCCTACAAAGAATTTAGAATCAGGTTTGTCCATTCTTTGTGTAAAACGTTCTCCAACTGTCGCTCCAGCTGTATAAGCTAAGAACTCCAATTCGTCCATATATTCCGTCAGTTTTTCTTCGGATTGTTCACGTGTAATCAATCCAACTAAAACTACTTTTTCGTATTGTGCTTCTTGTTTTTCTAACATATATTACTGCAAAAATAAAAGAAAGTTTTGGATGTAACCGAACTTTCTATAAAATATTGAGAATTAATCAAATCAATAAAACTCAATAAATATTTGAGTTCTTTTGGATAAAAATAGAAAAAAATAAGGTTTTCATAATTAATAACAAGTTTATTTACTAATTTTCAAAAAATCTATTGTCAATTAAAATTTCCTTTCTACATTTGTTCCGACAAAAAAGTAAAAATGTACAAAAATAAATTACATCATCATCACCATCATACTTGCACTCAAGCGAGCAGATAGTGGTATGTAATGATTTTATCACAATATCTAAATCCCGTTTGAGTAAATCGAACGGGATTTTTTGTTACTTCAAGATTTAATCATCGATTTACTCAAACTTAAAAAATATAAAACATTAAAAATGAGTAAATTAAAAATAGCCATTCAGAAAAGTGGTCGATTAAGTGAAAAATCACTCGAATTATTGAAAGATTGCGGAATTAAAATTTCTACAAGTAATCGAAAATTAAGAACCGAATCTCCAAATTTCCCTATCGAAGTTTTATTCTTACGAGACGACGATATTTCACAATATGTAGAACAAGGCGTTGCTGACATCGGTATTTTAGGAGAAAATGAAGTTTGGGAAAAAGATAAAAATGTCACTCAAATTCGTCAATTAGGATTCGCAGGTTGTAAACTTTGTTTAGCTATTCCGAAAGATGAAGCTTATACAGATTTAAGTTATTTTCAAGACAAAAAAATTGCCACTTCTTATCCACGTATTTTACAAAAATTTTTCCAAGAAAAAGGTATCAACGTTAAGATTGAAGAAATTGGTGGAAGCGTAGAAATTGCTCCAAGTATCGGTTTGGCAAATGCTATTTTTGACATCGTTTCTACAGGTTCAACATTATTAACAAATGGTTTGAAACAAGTGGAAACAGTGGTTGAATCACAAGCAGTTTTAATTTCTAACAAAAATCTCGACAATGAAAAACAAGCAATTGTAGATCGTCTTTTATTTAGAATTGAAGCGGTAAAACAATCTTCTGAGAACAAATATATTTTATTAAACGCGCCCAACGAAAAGTTAGAAGAAATCATTGCTTTGTTACCCGGAATGAAATCTCCAACAGTTTTACCACTTGCCGAAAAAGGTTGGTCATCAATCCACACTGTAATTAAAGAAGATACTTTTTGGGACATCATCGAGCAATTGAAAGCTTTGGGTGCGGAAGGAATTTTAGTACTAGAAATTGAAAAAATGATTTTATAATTTTTGATTGACGATTTACAATTTACGATTGAATCGTAATTCGTAATTCTAAAATCGTAATTCGTAACAAAATGCAAACATATATCAAACCTCAACTTTCAGATTGGTCTACGTTAACAGCTCGACCAACGAAAGAAGCACAAGATTTACAAGAAATAGTTTTAGATATTTTTGGAAAAATTCAAACCGAGAAAGATCAAGCTTTAATTGATTTTACAGAAAAATTTGATCAAGTTAAGCTAACTTCTTTAGAAGTTTCTACTCAAGAAATTGAAGAAGCAAAAACTTTAATTTCTGAAGAATTAAAAGGAGCAATTCAATTAGCAGCTTCTAATATTGAGAAGTTTCACACTGAACAACGTGAAGAAGTAAAAGTTATTGAAACCACAAAAGGAGTAAATTGTTGGAGAGAATCTCGCGGTATCGAAAATGTTGGAATTTATATTCCAGGTGGAACAGCTCCGTTATTTTCTACAACTTTAATGTTAGGAATTCCTGCTAAATTAGCTGGTTGCCAAAATATTATTTTATGTACACCTCCAAATAAAGAAGGAAAAATTCACCCTGCAATTTTATATACTGCGAACTTAATCGGAATTGAAAAAATCTACAAAGTTGGCGGAATTCAAGCGATTGGAACGTTAACTTTTGGAACAGAAACGATTCAAAAAGTGGATAAAATTTTCGGTCCAGGAAACCAATATGTAACTGCAGCAAAACAAGTTGCTCAAAACTTTGGTGTAGCCATCGACATGCCTGCTGGTCCAAGCGAAGTTTTAGTGATTGCAGATGAAACTTCGGTTCCTAAATATGTGGCTGCCGATTTATTATCACAAGCCGAACACGGAATCGATTCACAAGTGATTTTATTAACAACAAACGAACAAATATTAAATGAAACGATTGAAGAAATCAATGCTCAATTAGAAGTTCTGCCAAGAAAAGAATTAGCGACTAAAGCGTTAGAAAATTCAAAAGGAATTGTTTTAAATTCTATCGAAGAATGTGTAACTTTTTCAAATATTTATGCACCTGAACATTTAATTTTCGCTTGCGAAATGGCTGAAAATTATATCGATAAAATTATTAATGTAGGTTCAGTTTTCTTAGGAAATTATTCGTGTGAATCGGCTGGTGATTATGCTTCAGGAACCAATCACACTTTGCCAACTAATGGTTATGCAAAAAATTATTCAGGAGTTTCGTTTGATAGTTTTATCAAGAAAATCACGTTTCAGAAATTATCAGCAGAAGGAATTCAAAACATTGGTCCAGCAATCGAATTAATGGCTGAAGCCGAAGAGTTATTTGCGCACAAAAATGCAGTAACCTTAAGACTAAATGATCTAAAATCGTAAATCAAAAATCGTACATGAATTCATTCAACATAAATAACATCATTCGTCCTAACGTAAAAACGCTGAAAGCTTATTCATCAGCTCGTGACGAATTTCAAGAAATAAATAACGATTTCGTTTTCTTGGATGCGAACGAAAATCCTTTCAATAATGGATTGAATCGTTATCCTGATCCTTTACAACGTAATGTAAAATCGATTTTAAGTGAAATCAAAAACTTTCCTGCAAATCAGATTCTATTAGGAAATGGAAGTGACGAAGTGTTAGATTTAATTTTCCGAGCATTTTGCGAACCGAATCAAGATAATGTTATTGCGATTTCACCTTCCTATGGAATGTATGGTGTTTTAGCGAATTTAAATGCTATTGAATACCGAAAATCGTTATTAAACAAAGAAGATTTTCAACCAAACATCGAAGATATTTTCTCAAAAGTAGATGAAAATACAAAAATGATTTTTTTATGCTCTCCTAATAATCCAACAGGAGAAATCATCAAAAGAGAAACTATTTTAGAAATTGTGAATCGTTTCAATGGCTTAATAATTATCGACGAAGCTTATATCGATTTCGCCACAGAACAGTCTTGGATAGAAGAAATCAAAAATTATCCAAACGTAATTGTTACCCAAACTTTGTCGAAAGCGGTTGGTTTAGCAGGAATTCGTTTAGGAATTTTGTATGCTTCACAAGAAATTGTGGATGTTTTAAATAAAATAAAACCACCTTATAACATCAATCAATTAACACAATTAAAAGCGATTGAAATTTTAAGCGATTACGATAAAGTGATAGCTATTACAAATACGATTATTCAACAAAAAGAAGTTCTAGAAAATGCTTTAACTGATATCTCATTTGTAGAAAAAATCTATCCAAGCGATTCGAATTTCATTTTGATTAAAGTTGATAATGCAAACGAACGTTACAATCAATTGGTCGAAAAAGGAATTGTAATTCGTAACAGAAACAACGACGATTTATGCGAAAATTGTTTACGTATTACAGTTGGAACGGAAGTTGAAAATCAGAAATTAATACAAACACTTAAAATAATATAATTTGTCATTTCGAATGAAACGACAGTGAAATGAGAAATCTCTGAGATTCCTCCTAACATCGGAATGACATCAAAAACAACTAAAATGAAAAAAATACTATTCATAGATCGTGATGGAACAATGATTTTAGAGCCAGCTGACTACCAAGTTGACAGCTTTTCCAAATTAGAATTCTATCCAGAAGCCTTTACTTATTTAGGTAAAATTGCAAAAGAATTGGACTACGAATTAGTTATGGTGACCAACCAAGATGGTTTAGGAACGCCTTCTAATCCTGAGGAATTATTTTGGCCAATACAAAATTTCGTAGTGAAAGCATTCGAAAATGAAGGCGTGAAATTCGAGGATATTTACATTGATAAAACTTTTGCTCATGAAAATGCGCCAACGCGTAAACCTGGAACGGCTTTATTAACAGAGTATATCAATAACCCTGAATATGATTTAACAAATTCGTTTGTAATCGGTGATCGAATAACGGATGTTAAATTAGCTCAAAATCTTGGTGGAAAAGGAATTTTTATCGCGAATGATGAAGCTTTAGGCGCAGACGAAATCAATGATAACAAAGGATTAAATGATGCGATTGCTTTAAAAACAACTTCATGGAAAGAGATTTACGAGTTCTTAAAACTTCAAAATCGCACTGCTTCAATTGTTCGTAATACGAATGAAACAAAGATTAAAATTGATTTAAATCTTGACGGAACAGGAAAATCGGATATTTCGACAGGAATTCACTTTTTCGATCATATGTTAGATCAAATCGCTCGTCATGGACAAATGGATTTAGTGATAAAAGTGGATGGAGATCTAGAAGTGGACGAACACCACACGATTGAAGATACAGCAATTGCTTTAGGTGAAGTTTTTGCGCAAGCATTAGGAAATAAATTAGGTATCGAACGTTACGGATTTACTTTACCGATGGACGATTGCTTAGCACAAGCAGCAATTGATTTTGGCGGAAGAAACTGGTTAGTTTGGGAAGCTGATTTTAAACGCGAAATGATTGGTCAAATGCCAACTGAGATGTTTTATCACTTTTTCAAATCATTTACAGACGGAGCAAAAGCAAACTTAAATATCAAAGCGGAAGGAACAAACGAGCACCACAAAATCGAAGCTATTTTCAAAGCGTTTGCAAAAACCATTAAAGTAGCTGTAAAACGCGATCCTGAAAAAATGATTTTACCCTCAACAAAAGGACTTTTATAATTGACGAATGAAGATTTAAGATTAATATCAATCGTAAATCAAAAGTCGTAAATCAAAGAATATGGTAGCAATAGTAAAATACAATGCAGGAAATGTAAAATCGGTATATAATGCAGTAACTCGTTTGGGGTTCGAAGCTATAATTACAGACGATTTTGAAACTTTGCAAAATGCTGACAAAGTAATTTTTCCAGGAGTTGGAGAAGCAAGTTCCGCAATGACTTATTTAAAAGTAAAAGGATTAGATAAAGTCATTAAAAACTTAAAACAACCAACCTTAGGCATTTGCTTGGGACAACAATTAATGTGCGCTTATTCGGAAGAAGGAAATACCGATTGTTTAGGAATTTTCCCTATTCAAGTCAAGTTATTTCCATCAACCGAAATCGTTCCTCACATGGGCTGGAATACGATTTATGACTTAAAAACACCTTTGTTTAACGAAGTAGAAGAGAACTCCGACTTTTATTATGTACATAGTTTTTATTGCGAAAATTCAGAATATACGATCGCGAAAACAGACTATATTTTAGAATATTCAGCAGCTTTACATAAAGATAATTTTTACGCAACTCAATTTCACCCAGAGAAATCTGCAAGAATAGGAGAACAAATACTAAAAAACTTTCTAAGTTTATAGTAATTATAAATTCACACACATGAAAAAAATAGTTTTTACTATACTTAGTGCTTTTGCAATTTCGCAGGTTTCTGCTCAAGAAAAAGTGTACTTCACTTCTACTCCTTCTTTAAGTCCTGATGCTAAAACGGTTTATTTTAGTTACGATGGCGACATCTGGTCAACCGATATAAATGGCGGGAATGCTGCAAGAATAACAGCTTTAGAAGGAGAAGAAATCAATCCTCGTGTTTCACCAGACGGAAAATGGCTGGCATTCAGCTCTAATCAATATGGAAATTACGATATTTATATAATGCCTATAAATGGTGGACAAATTAAGCAATTGACTTTTCATCAAGCCAAAGATGAAGTCGAGAGTTGGAGTTGGGACAGTAAATCGATCTATTTTACATCAAATCAAAATAATGGATTTGGAAGTTTTAAAATTGATTTAGATGGAAAAACACCAGAAGCGCTTTTTACAAATTATTTTAATACAACAAATGGTTTAGTAGAAACTCCTCAAGGCGAATATATTTTCACTAACTCGTCTGAAAGTGCAAGTCAAGTTACACGAAAAAGATACAAAGGCGAAAATAATCCAGATTTATTAGGATATAATCCAACCACAAAAAGTTATAAACAATATACCGATTATAACGGAAAAGATTTTAATCCTACGGTTGATAAAAACGGAATTATTTATTTTATTTCGGACGAAAATAATGGCGAATACAACTTATATCAATTAGCAAATGGTAAAAAAGAAGCGTTAACAAAATTTGAAACTTCGATTAAAAAACCTTTTGTTTCAGCTGATGGTTCAAAAGTTGTTTTCGAAAAAGATTATCAATTATTTGTTTACGATGTAAAAACTAAAACGTCGAAACCTCTTACAATTAATGTTAATTCGAATAAATCTTTAGAAAAAGAGCAAAATTTTGAAGTTGATAATAACATCGATTATTTTGACATTTCTCCTGATGGAAAGAAAATGGCCTTTGTAAGCAGAGGAATTATTTTTGTTTCGGATAATGAAGGAAAGTTTGTCAATCAAATTTCTGATGGAAAAGAGCGTGTTTTAGAAGTAAAATGGTTAAAAGACAACAAAAATTTAATCTTCAACCAAACGTATAAAGGTTACCAAAATTGGTTTAAAATTTCGGCTGACGGAAAAGGAAAAGTTGAACAATTAACTTCTGATTTAAGAAATAATCGAGACATTACATTCAACAACGATTTATCACAAGCTGTTTATTTAAGCGGACGCGATGAAGTAAGATTATTAGATTTGAAATCACTTAAATCATCAACAATTGTTAAAGATGAAATTTGGGCTTTCCAAAATTCGAAACCATCTTTTTCTCCAAATGATGAATATGTGTTATTCTCTGCAAAACGTAATTTCGAGTTAGATATTTTTATTCACAACATCAAGAAAAATACAACGGTTAATTTAACAAATACTGGTGTTTCAGAAGCTGACCCTACTTGGTCACCAGACGGAAAATACATTTATTTTTCAAGCGACAGAAAAAATCCTTCCTATCCTTTGGGAATGCAAGAATCGAGTATTTATCGTGCTTCTTTAGATTGGTTTGATCAAGCTTATAAATCAGAAAAATTTGATAATTTATTTGTAGAAGAAAAAAAGGTTGAGAAGAAAGAGAAAAAAGAAGAAAAGAACGATTTTAAAGCATTAACTATTAATCCAGAAGGATTCTTAGAAAGAATTGAATTGGTAACAGACCGTTTTGGATATCAGACAAATCCTTTTGTTTTTGCGGATGATAAAAAGCAATTTTTATTCTATAATACTAACCAAGAAAATGGTAAATTTCAGTTATACAGAAAAACGACCGCTGATTTTGAAGAAGATAAAACAGACAAAATATTCAACAAAGGCGCTGATTTTATCTTGAAAAATGAGAAAAATCTTTACGCTTTAATCGATAATTCTGTTTACAAATTTGGTATTAATTCTACAAATCCTGAAAAAGTTAGTATTAAATATAATTTCAATAAAAACTTGGCTTCAGAATTCAATCAAATGTACGAAGAAGCTTGGGCTGGAGTAGAAGAAAATTTCTATGATGAGAATTTTCACGGAATTGATTGGAAAGCAAAAAAAGAACAATACGCAACGTTTTTACCTTATGTAAACAATCGAAATGATTTAAGAATTTTGCTAAATGATATGCTAGGTGAATTAAATTCTTCGCATTTAGGTTTTTCATCTTTCGGAAAAGAAGAAAGTAGAAGATTGAATTATTTCACCAACGAAACAGGAATTATTTTCAAAAAAGATCAACCTTTTGCAGTTGAAAAAATCTTACGAAAATCTCCTGCTTTCCTTAAAAATGTTGATGTTCAAGAAGGTGATATTTTAGTAAGTGTGAATGGACAAAAAATCGATCCAAACCAAAATCGTGAAACTTATTTTACAACGCCTAAAAAATTAGAAGAATTAACTCTTGAATTTGACCGAAAAGGAAAAACAATTTCTACGAAGATTCATCCAATTTCAAATAACGAATTGAAATCACTTTTATATGATGAATGGATTTATGAAAATCGTCAGCGTGTAAAAAAATTAAGCAACGATAGAATTGCTTATTCGTACATGAAAAATATGTCTACTTCTGAATTGGATGTGTTTTTATTGGACATGGTAGAGCAAGAGAATAGAAAAGATGGTGTCATTTTAGATTTACGTTTCAATACAGGTGGAAATGTACATGATAAAGTTTTGAACTTTTTATCGCAAAGACCTTATTTGAAATGGAAATATCGTGAAGGACAATTAACTGTTCAACCAAATTTTGCTCCTTCAGGAAAACCAATTGTTTTATTAATTAACGAATACTCATTGAGCGATGCAGAAATGACAGCTGCAGGATTCAAAGCCTTGAAATTAGGAAAAATCATCGGGCAAGAAACGTATCGTTGGATCATTTTCACTTCTGGAAAAGGATTAGTTGATGGCTCATTTTATCGTTTACCAAGTTGGGGAACTTATACTTTGGACGGACAAAATTTAGAAAAAACTGGAGTTAAACCTGACATTTATATTAAAAATACGTTCTTAGATCGATTAGAAAATAAAGACCCACAATTGGAACGTGCAATCCAAGAGGTCATGAAAGAATTAAAATAATTTACGAAGGTTAATTTACGAATTACGATTGTTTCTTAATCGTAATTCCAAAATAGTAAATCTAACATAACAGTTATGAGAATCATCCCAGCTATAGATATTATCGACGGAAAATGCGTTCGATTGTCACAAGGCGATTATGATACAAAAAAAATATACAACGAAAATCCGTTGGAAGTTGCAAAAGAATTCGAGGATTACGGTATCGAATATTTGCACTTGGTAGATTTAGATGGAGCTAAATCAAAAGAAATCATTAATTATAAAACGTTAGAATTAATTGCTTCTAAAACCAATTTAAAAGTTGATTTTGGAGGTGGAATTAAGGCAGATCAAGATATTAGAATTGCTTTTGAATGTGGCGCAAACCAAATTACTGGAGGAAGTATTGCGGTTCAAAATCCAACATTATTTCAAGAATGGATTTCACAGTATGGAAGCGATAAAATCATTTTAGGCGCGGATGCTAAAGATCGAAAAATAGCAACACATGGTTGGTTAGAAACGTCAGAATTAGATGTGATAGATTTTATTCAAGAATATAAAACCAAAGGTATTGATTATGTGATTTGTACAGACATCGCGAAAGACGGAATGTTAGAAGGAGCTTCAAACGAATTATATGCAGAAATTTTAGCTACTTCGGAGGTCAAATTAATTGCTTCTGGTGGCGTTTCTTCAATCGATGATCTAATCAAAATAAAAGAATTAGGTTGTGAAGGAGCAATTCTTGGAAAAGCGATTTACGAAGGGAGAATTCAGTTGAAAGACTTAAAACAATTGTACTAATATGCTGAAGAAAAGAATCATACCATGTCTCGACATCAAAGATGGACGAACGGTAAAAGGTGTTAATTTCGTGGGCTTACGCGATGCGGGAGATCCAGTGGAATTAGCAAAAAAATATGTAGAAGAAGGTGCTGATGAATTAGTCTTTTTGGATATCACAGCGACTTTAGAAAAACGTAAAACCTTAGCTGAAATGGTTGAAAAAATTGCTTCAGCGATTAATATTCCGTTTACAGTTGGTGGCGGAATTAATTCTGTGGAAGATGCTTCGGCGGTCATCAAAGCTGGTGCAGATAAAGTTTCCGTTAATTCTTCGGCTGTCAAAAATCCTCAATTAATTGCAGATTTAGCAGCTCGATTTGGATCGCAATGTGTAGTCGTTGCAGTAGATACTCGCGATGTAAATGGAACACAAAAAGTTTTCGTAAGCGGTGGAAAAATTGAAACCGAATGGGAAACGTTAGATTGGGTCAAAAAAGTAGAAGAATTAGGCGCTGGCGAGATTCTGTTAACGTCTATGGATGGCGATGGAACAAAAGCTGGTTTCAAAATTGATATTACAAAAGCGGTTGCTGATGCTGTAAATCTTCCAGTAATTGCTTCTGGTGGAGCAGGAAAAATGGAGCATTTTACAGAAGTTTTTACCCAAACAAATGCAAGTGGTGGATTGGCTGCAAGTATTTTTCACTTTGGTGAAATTCCAATTCCAACACTTAAAAGTTATTTAAAAGAACAAAATATTCCGATACGATGAACATCGATTTCAATAAAAGTAACGACGGATTAGTTCCCGTTATTATTCAAAATTATCTTAACAACAAGGTTCTGATGTTAGGTTACATGAACGAAGAAGCTTTTAACAAAACCCAAGAAATTAGAAAAGTGACCTTTTATTCTCGTTCAAAAAATAGATTATGGACAAAAGGTGAAGAATCAGGCAACTTTTTGGAAGTAAAATCTATCGCAGTTGATTGCGACAACGATACAGTTTTAATCAAAGCAAAACCTTTTGGACCAACTTGTCATACGGGTTCTACGACTTGTTTTAAAGAAGAAACAAATCATGGATTTGTATATGAATTGGAACAAACCATTAACGATAGAATTGATTTAGACAATGATCCAGATTCGTATACCAATAAATTATTCAAAAGAGGAATCAATAAAGTTGCACAAAAAGTAGGTGAAGAAGCAGTTGAATTGGTGATTGAATCCAAAGACAACAACGATGATTTATTTATTAATGAAGCGGCGGATTTGTTGTATCACTATTTAATTTTATTGAAAGCCAAAGGTTTCAAATTGGAAGATGTTGAAAACGTTTTGAAATCGAGAGAAAATGGTCCAAGACGAGCTGAATAAAGTAGTTTAGAAATATAAAAGATTGCAGATTAGCAATCTTTTTTGTTTTCAAAAAACTGATGTTTAGCAGAATTAGCCAAATTTATTTGATTTAATTAGAATTAATATAAATAAAAATAATACTTTTGAAATCAAATTAAAATTAGTCTAAATAATTATTACAATATATTCTATTCATATGAAAAAATTATTCATTTCTGCTGCTATCCTTGTCGCTTCATTTATTCAAGCTCAGACGAACACGTTGATGGACGCTGGTTTTTGGAAAAATAATCCAACAATAGAAACTGTAAAAACTGAAATTTCGAAAGGAAATAGTCCTTCTTTTCAAAATGGAGGCTTCTTTGATCCTGTTGTGATAGCGATTAATAACAAAGCAGATTTTAATGTGACTAAATTTTTAATTGAACAAGAAGGAAATTCTGTTGATAAAAAAACGCATCACTCAAGAATTTATCTTCAATGGGCTGCTGCTGCGGGGAATTTAGAATTAGTAAATTATTTATTAGCCAAAGGTTCTGATGTTCATTACAAAGATAGCCATGGTTACGATGTGATTACATATGCAGCAAGTGCTGGAAATCAGAATATCGCAGTTTACGATGCGTTGATTAAAGCTGGTGCCAATCCAAAAGTTAAAGGAGAAGATGGTTCAAACTTAATCATGCAAGCGATTGCGAATGATGATGATTTAAAAGTTACAGAATATTTTATTTCAAAAGGTTTATCATTAAGTGATAAAGACGCTAATGGACGTACTGTAGCAGATTATGCTGCAAAATTAGGAAACTTATCAATCATAGATAAATTAATCGCGAAAGGAATTAAACCTACTGATCAAGCTTTATTTTTTGCCACACAAGGTTCGAGAACAAAAGAAAATGGCGTAGAAGTTTTCCAAGAATTAATTACAAAATATAAATTAAATCCGAAAGCGTTAAATCCAGACGGACAAACATTATTACACGCTTTATCTCGCAAAGGAAACTCAGAAACAATCAACTTTATCTTATCAAAAGGTGTTGATGCTAAAATTGCTGATAAAGAAGGAAACACTGCATTAATGGTTGCTGCTGGAGGAAAAAATACAGATTTAATCAATACATTTTTATCAAAAGCAAACAATGTAAATGCGGTTAATAAAAATGGTGAGTCAGCTTTAACAAAAGCTGTTGCTTCTGGAACATCTCAAATCGTTTCTTTATTGTTAGAAAAAGGCGCTAAAGCTGATATTGTAGATAAAGATGGAAATAATTTGGCTTATTATTGGTTCAATTCTTTCAAACCAAATGATGAATCATTCGCAGAAAAACAAGCTTTATTAACAAATGCAAAAGTTGATTTTAAAGCTACTCAAAGTAAAGGTGCAACTTTGTTACACATTGCTGTTGATAAAGGAAATGTAAATTTGGTGAAAAAAGCGATTGAATTAGGTGTGAATCTTAATACACAAGATGAAGACGGAAATACAGCTTTACACAAAGCAGCTTTGATTGCGAAAGATGATGCAACCTTAAAAACTTTGGTTGCTGCTGGAGCGAAAAAAGATATTAAAACAGAATTTGACGAAACAGCTTATGATTTGGCTGGAGAAAACGAATTCTTAAAGAAAAATAATGTGTCTATTGACTTTTTAAAATAATGAAGGAGATGAAATTTAACTTAATCAAAAAATTAGTTGGATTAGTTGTAATCTTAATGGCAACTGCCACTTTTGCACAAACAACAAAATACAAAACAATGATTCAGATGAATAATTACACGGGAAAAGAAGCCTATGTAGTGATTTCATTAATCAATCCAAAAGGACAATACGAAAAAACTTTAGGTGTTTTGGGAACAGATAACGAGTGGTATAACACGTTAAAAGAATGGCACAAATTCAATAGTAAAAAGAAAGAAAAATTAAACGGAATCACAGGTGCTTCAGTTGCTGGAGGAGCGAGAGCGACACGTGTCATCGAGTTTGATACTGCAAAATTGAATAAAGGATACAAATTACGTTTTGAATCTGCTGTAGAAACTCAAAAATACGTCGCAAAAGATGCTGAAGTTGCATTAAATTCTTCGGATTTAGACAACAAAGCAGGTATCAAAGGTTCAGTTTATATTAAAGCCGTACGTTTTATAAAAGTTCAATAAAATGACATTATCTATTTGGAGATATGCGCATTTGAGTCTTGCAATTTTATCTTCAGCATTTTTAGTTATTCTATCTATCACAGGAGTAATTTTGGCTGTTGATGCAATAAACGAAAAATCGCCCGCATACAAAGTAGAAAATTTCGATAACATAACACTCGCGCAAGTTTTACCAACTTTGCGCGAGCATTATTTTGAAATAATAGAAGTAAAAGTTGATCACAATGATTTTGTGACAATTGATGCGATGGACGAAGATGGAAATTCGATCAAATCTTACATTGATCCTACAACAGGAAAAAAGATTGGTGAGATTGTTCCAAAAAGTGATTTCATCAATTGGGTCACAGCCTTGCACCGTTCATTATTTCTAAAAGAAACAGGACGAGCAATTGTTGGTGTCGTATCTTTTTTATTGATGTTAATTTCAATAAGTGGATTAATCTTAATCGTAAAACGTCAACAAGGAATTCTAAATTTCTTTATAAAAGTTAACAAAGACTCCTTTTCACAATATTTTCATGTTGTAACTGGACGTTGGTTATTAATTCCAGTTTTAATCATTGCATTAACAGGAACATTGATTTTCTTAGCGCGATTAGAACCTTTAGTTGGTCAACCAAAAGAAATTGAGCATCAAGTCAAAGAAAATTTACAACCAAAAGATTTAAAAGACATTGAATTCTTCAAAAACACAAAATTAAGTAGTGTTGAAAAGATTGAATTTCCTTTTATTCCAGATGATGAAGCAGAACCATTTATCGTTCATTTAAGAAAAAAATCGGTTTCGGTTAATCAAGTAAATGGAGCGATTATTTCAGAATCGTTGAATCCTTATTCAGCAATTGTAGAAAAATTCAATATCGATTTACATACAGGTCGCACCAATGTTATTTGGGCAGCGATTTTAGGAATTGCTTCGCTTAACATTTTATTCTTTATTTGGTCAGGATTTGTAATTACGTTCAAACGTACAAAAACGAAAATTGGCAAAAATAAATATAAAGCCAACGAAGCTGAAATTATCCTTTTAGTTGGTTCAGAAAATGGTGCAACTGTTGGATTTGCTTCAAAAATTCAAGAGCAATTTTTAGCAAACGGAAAAAAATCATTCATTGCTCAGATGAATCAATATGAAATTTATCCAAAAGCAAAACAACTCATCATTTTTACCTCAACTTATGGAATTGGTGATGCGCCTGCGAATGCTAAGAAATTTGAACAATTAATCACACAATTTCCACAAAACCAATCCATCGAATTTTCTGTTGTAGGATTTGGATCAAGAGCATATTCAGATTATTGTGGCTATGCAGTTAAAGTTGACAAATGGTTGAATGATCAAAAATGGGCTACTCAATTATTGGATTTGAAAACAGTAAATGATAAATCGCCGGAAGAATTCACAAATTGGGTCATTGCATACAAAGAAACGACAGATATTCCGTTAGCAACAACGCCTGCGATGTATGTTGGAAAAGCACCAGAACTGAAAAATGTTAAGGTTATTTCTACCACTAAAATCACACAAGAAGATGCTACATTTAAAGTTATTTTAGATGTAAAAGAGAAATTCAAATCTGGAGATTTATTAGCAATTTATCCCGAAAGTGATCACAAAGAACGCTTATATTCGGTTGGAAAAGTAGATAATAAATTACAGTTAATTGTAAAATTGCATGAGTTTGGATTAGGTTCTCAATATTTATATAATTTGGTTCAAAATTCTACGATTAAAGCTCGAATTGTAAAAAATAAAGCCTTTAGATTTCCAAAAGCTTCAAAAGTTGTGATGATTGCAAACGGAACAGGAATTGCACCTTTTCTTGGGATGATTGATGAGAATTCAAAAAATATTGAAACGCATTTATACTGTGGTTTCAGACATGATAATGAAACAACAAAATCTTATCAAGAATTTGCTACGAAACAAATTTTTACGAATCATTTGAGTCAATTTCACATTGCATTTTCTCGTGAAGAAAATAAACAGTATGTGATGGATTTAGTCAATCGTGATGCTAAATTCTTTGCTGAAACATTACAAAATGGTGGAATTCTTATGATTTGTGGTGCTCTCACAATGCAACATGATGTAGAGAAAGTTTTGGAACAAATCTGTCAAGAACATTTGAATAAATCATTCGAAGAATTCAAAACAAATGGGCAATTTTTGACGGATTGTTACTAGAAAAATAATTTTGATGCAATCCTAAAACAAGTTCAGAATAACCTAATACCTGTCATACCGAGCTTGTCGAGGTATCTTTAAGCTTTATACTTTTCGATAAACTCAGAATAACAAATGAATAAACCAAAATGAAATTCATTCTAAAAAATATATTCACTTTTATACTATTGTATGTTCTAACTCCGATGAATGCTCAAACGGTTGGAGTTAGAGATACAATTTTAATGGGAAGTAAATTCAAAATTACATTGGTTGATTCCGATTCTATTTCCGTTGAAAAAAACATCAATAAAGCAATTGATGAAATGATTAGAATTGAGAATTTGATTTCTGACTGGAAACCAACTTCGCAAGTTTCTCTTGTCAATCAAAATGCAGGAATAAAGGCGATAAAAGTAGATCGAGAAGTTTTTGACTTAACAAAGCGTGCGATTTATTTTTCGCAACTAACCGATGGTGCTTTTGACATTAGCTTTGCGGCAATGGACAAAATATGGAAATTTGATGGTTCAATGGAAAAGATTCCAACTCAGGAAGAGATTTCAAAAGCCATCGAAAAAATCGGTTATCAAAACATTATTTTAGATGAAGAAAATTCAACAATATTCTTAAAAAAAGCTGGAATGAAAATCGGTTTTGGTTCAACAGGAAAAGGTTATGCAGCACAAAAAGCACGAACTTTCATGCAAGACTTAGGAATACAAGCGGGTATAATTGATGCTTCTGGTGATATGACAACTTGGGGAAATCAACCAAATGGAGAACCTTGGAAAATTGGAATTACAAATCCATTTAATCGACATAAAATGTTGGATATTCTCTCAATGAAAAATGCTGCTGTTACGACTTCTGGTGATTACGAAAAATTTATTTTGATTGATGAAGTTCGCTATTCACACATTATTAATCCCAAAACTGGTTATCCTTCAACAGGATTAACAGGGGTTACAGTTATTGGGACGGATGCTGAAATGTGTAATGGTTTTAGCACTTCTATCATGGTTTTAGGAAAAGAAAAAGGATTGAATTTTATCAATCAACAAAAAGATTACGCTGCTCTTTTGATTACAGATAAAGGAAAAATTATTCGTTCAAAAAACTACAAGAAGATTAAACGAAAACTTGAGAAATAACACTTAAAAATGGTGATTTAGATATGCAGTTTCAACGTAAAAATGCTCCTTACAAAGAAGTTTCTGAATCAATTTTATTTATCCAAAACAGCACTTTCGCAATATCAATAATTTAGCTTAAATTATTTAAGTGTATAATAACCATTATATTTAGTAAAAGGTGTTTTTTATAGAAAAAATAGACTCAGTTCTGTAATTTTTGTTATGCTTCATTTTAAATAAAAAGTCGAAATTGCACCTAAACAAAATACAAAAGCTATGAACGACAATAAAAAATCTCATTGGGAACATATATATGAAGTAAAAACTCCAGAAGAAGTGAGTTGAACACAAGAAAAACCAGAAACTTCTTTAAATTTTATTCATTCTTTTGGAGCTGATAAAACAGCTAAAATTATTGATATTGGTGGTGGAGATAGTAAGTTGGTCGATTTTTTATTGGAAGAAGGATATGAAAATATTTCTGTTTTGGATATTTCTGCAAATGCGTTGGAAAGAGCAAAAAAGCGTTTAGGAAATAATGCAGAAAAAGTAACTTGGATTGTTGCTGATATCACCGAATTTGAACCTACAGAACAATACGATATTTGGCACGATAGAGCAGTTTTTCATTTTTTAATAGAAGAAAATGACATCAAAAAGTACCAAAATTTGGTCTCGAAAGCTGTAAAAGGAAAAATGGTTATTGGAACTTTTTCGACAAATGGACCATTAAAATGTAGTGGTTTGGAAATAAAACAAAATGATGAAACGTCGTTAACCTCAACTTTTGAAGCTAATTTTGAGAAAATAGAATGTTTTACAATTGATCATAAAACGCCATTTGATACGATTCAGAACTTTATTTTTTGTAGTTTCAACAAAAAATAAAATGCGTTAGGGATAGTAGTGGAAATCCTTTTTTGTAGACGCGGTGTCTACAAAAAAGATTGTAACGAATAGCCCGCTCAAACGCTAAAAATATAAAAATCATCTCCTTAATTCAGGAGATGATTTTATATTTTTAAAGCTTTATTGTATTCGATATTTCCTTTTTTAATATCATTTAAAATCCATTTCAGTTCAGCATCCGTACGCTTAATTTTATCTTGCAAATTAGGTTGAATAACTTGGTTTGGATAAACACCATGCGCCTGTTCATCTCGCTTTTCAATAGGAGAAAGATAAACTGTACCAACCGAAATTTTGAGTTTGGAATTGGGCAACGTAAATTTTGGCATCAACCCAGCAACCGTTCCATTAAAATCTCCTCCCGTTTCTTCACCTACAAAAAATGCTCGATTTTTTAGTTGAAGATTAGCCGAAATCAACGCCGAAGCAGAGTAAGAACCACCATTTATAATGACATACAAATTGTGGTGATACACGAGCTCTTTATCTATTTTGACATGCGAAAAAGGCATGTGCAATTCGTATTCATTTTTAGCATTTTTGGAGGTTGAAAAATAAGTATAACCCGAACCTAACCAAAGCAACGGATAGGAATAAATGGGAAAAAGATTGTACAACGACTTACCAAAAGAGGTTTTGTTCGCGACGATTTTTTCACCTAAAAACACCTTGGAATCATCGACCAAATAAGCGTATAAATAGTGTGAATCTTTTAGGTAACCACCACCATTGTTGCGTAGATCGAGAACTAAATTTTGGACTTTATGATTCTTGATATCCGTAAAAACTTCTTTATATAGTTCGCGTATTTTACCTTTTCTAAAATCTGTTACTTTTAATACCGCTATCGTACTATCATTCGTAGGAAAAGCCAAATCTTTAGAATAGGTTTTGGAGCTTTTAGAATAACCATATTTCTTTTGTTTTATCCTTACTTTTCGCTCAACTTCTTTCTGCTCTTTTGTAATTTTTGGTGTTTCTGCAACCTTTTCACTTTTAGGTTTGGGATAAGTGCGAAATGTTTTTTTTCGGATGATTGAATTTCCCATTTTAAAGGTTAATTCAACCGAATCTTTAATTCCATTTTCTAAAGTAAAATAATTAAGAAAAGTTCTGTTAAACACATTATCCGAAAAAGTTTGATTTTCACCATCTCCATAAATACTTTTTTTATATTTATCGTATAAATACTTTGTAGAAACACTATCTATATAAAGCAAAGCCGAACCTTGATTAATCGGATTGATTTTACTGTAATCTGTCACTAAAAAAACTGAATCATTTTGCCAAAAAAAACTATAATCACTAAAAGCAGATTTAGATTCTTTGTATTTTTTTTCCTTACTCTTTTCTAATCGTTTATATATCGGATAAATATCTGTATGACCATGTTCTAAACTTTCGAAAATCGGAAAAAACTTGACATAAAAATCATTTGGTTTCAATGGTTGATGAATTGTTTTTTTTAGGCTATCAAATTTATAATCAATTTGTTTTTGAGAAGTGTATAAATCTAATTTTGGATGATATCTTTTTAGTTTTTTATAAACAAAATCTACATCTTTTTTCAATTTATTTGCAGGAATCTCTTTATCAATATGTGCATTGTATTTCTCTACAGAAACACAGCTGCATATCAACAAAAATGACAAATAAATTAGAGTAGATTTTAATTGCATTGAGGATAATTAAATGAATAATAAGTTACAATATTATTTCACTTCTTGATAAAATTCTTCGATAAAATTTTCCATATACTGATGACGTTTTAAAGCAATTTCTTTTGCTGTTTTGGTATTCATCAACTCTTTTAATTTAAATAATTTATCATAAAAATGTTGCACGCTAGAAGCGTCTTTCGAATTATCGTACGGATTATATAAAATACTACCTACACTTCCGCCATATGCAAAACAACGCGCAATACCAACCGCTCCAATTGCATCTAAACGATCAGCATCTTGCACAATTTCAGCCTCGATAGTTGTTGGTTTATTTCCTTTACTAAATGAAACTTGCGAGACTATTTCCAATACTTTCTGAATTGATTCTTCCTCTACATGAATTGATTCTAAAAATTTTCTAATTAATTCCTCCGATTTATCAACTCCATTATGCAATTTATAATCACCGATATCATGTGTCCAAGCTGCTAATTCAACCAAAAAAGAATCTGCATTTTCAGTTTCTAAAATCTTCTTCGCATTTGTCACCACACGTTCTATGTGAAAATAATCGTGTCCTGTTCCTTCATCTAAAAAAGTTTTTTTGATATAAGCTTGTGTCTGAATAAGTATTTCTTGTTTGTTCATTTTTTAATAATCTATTTCACGCTAAAATAAAAAACTTCAATAACAATGTTATTGAAGTTTTAAATTAATAGAAAAAATACTGTTCTATTGTTTTACAATTTTCTTAGAAACCGATTGTTTATCTGTTTTGATATTAATAATATAAACACCTGTCGGTAAATTTGAAATATTAATTTGTTTCTTATCCGAAGACGAAACTTTTTTTCCGGTCATATCAAAAATATCTACAACTGTTATTTTTTCAGTTGTCTGTACATTTACAATATCTTTTGCTAATGTTGGATAAACAGAAATCGATTTATCAACAGCTAACTCATCTGTATTAAGAGCTCCAGTTGTTCTACCTGTTATCAATACAGTAACATCCTGATTCTTTTTAACTCCTGCGTTATCTATTAAATTTCCTTTATTTGAAATAATAACTTTATATTTTGCTCCTTTTGTTGGAGTCTTTATAAGAACTTGTTCATAATTATCTACTGTATTATCTCCTTTGATTGCAGGACCAGTAACATTATTTAAATCTAATTTCCATGGAAAATAAGTAACATTTGTAGAACTTTCTACTACTCTTAAATCAAAATCATTAATCAATCTTGAAGACTGATTATAAAATAAATCATTTATATTTTTAAAATAAGCTGCTTCTGGGTCTATCCAGGAAATACTTGCTTTCAAAGGTGTTCCATCGGAAGTTATTTCATACACTATATCTGTACCTGAAACTTTTGATTTTCTTTCAAACAATTTTGTATCATCTAATAAAACCTCTGCTGCTTTTTTAGTATTTAATAATCCCCAACCAAAATAAATATCTGGTCCATCATTATCTCCAGCCTCATCAGCAGTATGTAAAAGTAGTGTTTTAGCTTCATCTCCAAAAAAAGTAAATGTAGAATTATTATTTACTAATCTTTGTAACTGAGTCAACATTCCCATTGCCCCCGTCACAATTGGTGCAGAAAAAGATGTACCACTTCCTATAATAAATACATTATTTTGTGTAGGATTTGATGAGTCATATGAAGGAGCAATCAAAGAATCTCCATAAGTAGAAATATCTGGTTTAATTGCTCCATCTTTACGAGGTCCAACACTTGAAAATGTTGCTCTATTATCTTTTGTTAATGTCGTAAATTTATAATCAGTAGTATTCGGTAATTTAACCGCTCCTACAACAATGATATTTTTAGCCAATGACCCCCAACCAATACAATATGCATCATTAATACAATTTTTTGAAGGTATTACTTCCGATGCAGTAAAAGGTGTCCAAATCCCATCTTTGTATTGGAATTTTGGATTAGTATCAGAGGCATCTGGTCCCGAACCATAATAATTACCTGCTGATTTAACAACAATATAATTTGGATTATTATAAACCGTCTTGTCAAAATCAGCATCAGAACTATAATAAGATCCACTCAAAGTAGCACTGGCGTCCTTAACTAAATCTTGATAATTTGTCATATTAAAATACCATCCAGGACCTAATTTATCTGTCTTAGAATAATAATTATCCCATCCTAAATTTACACCATAAGAATGATTAGATAAATTTTCTTTTGCATTTAAAAGCTTCTGTATATTGTTTCCATTTGTTGTTGTATTAAAACTGCTATTTTTTATTTTAGCTTTTGTTAATACTCCTTTAGCTGCATATTGTGGGTATCCATTAAATGAAGCTCTACCTTCGGCTGCAATAAAACCTGATACAGAAGTTGCATGATCAGATATTGCAGTTGCTCCATTTTCGGTATCAAATAATCTGCTTGAATTTCCATAATCAAGATCTCTAAACTCAATATGTGTTCCTAGCGCTGCCCCTCCGTCCATTACTAGTACACTAACATCTTTCCCATTCAAAACAAAACCATTAATACCTTCATTTTGTAACTCAGTAATACCCGCTCCTGTATTTGCTCTAATATCATCAGTTTGGTAAAAAAAAGGTGAATCTTCTATAAAACCTGCGAGATTAGAAATTCCTTTTGATTGATCTACAATTACAGATTTAGCATTCTTATTCTGTAGACTATTAAACTTCTGTTCATTCTTTAATTGCTGCTCTTCCAGTTTTTTATAAAAAATCGCATTATTATCCTGCGCAAAAGAAGCTGACAATCCAAATAATGTAAATAATAAAATAAATGTTTTCTTCATACTATGTTTATTTATGTAATTTTATTCACTAATTATTGAAGGAGTTATTGTTGAATCTCTTATAATTAGTGTATCATTAATTTTAATATGGTCATCATTAATAATCACCGAGTCTATATCATTTTTCTTATTAAGCTCAGTAGAATTGGTCTTACATGACAATAATAATGTAAGTATCATTAATGTTAAATATTTCATGAAATTGATTTATATAAAATTAGAATTAATATCTGAATACTAATTCTAATTCATATTATTATTTTTTTGTATATTTGCACCTCAAATTTGTAAAACGGGACGAGTTCCCAAAATAATTAGTTATACTATGGCTACAAGAATTAGATTACAAAGACATGGTCGTAAAGGAAAACCATTCTTTCACATCGTAGTTGCTGACTCAAGAGCAAAACGTGATGGTCGTTTCATCGAAAAATTAGGTACTTACAACCCAATTACTAACCCTGCAACTGTAGAATTAAATGTTGATTCTGCTGTAAAATGGTTACAAACTGGTGCTGAGCCAACTAATACTGCTAAAGCTTTATTATCTTACAAAGGTGCTTTTATGAAAAAACACTTATTAGGTGGTGTTGCTAAAGGTGCGTTTTCTCAAGAAGAAGCTGACAAACGTTTCGACGCTTGGTTAGAAGCTAAAGGTGAAAAAGTTCAAGCTAAAAAAGACGGTTTAACTTCAGGTGCTGCTGCTGCTAAAGCTGCTGCATTAGAAGCTGAAAAAGCTGTTAATGAAGCTCGTGTAAAAGCTGCTCAGGAAGCTGAAGCTGCTGCACAAGTTGAAGAAACTCCTGCTGAAGAAGCAGAAGGTACAACTGAAGAAGTTGCTACAGAAGAATAATTTTTAAGTTCAGAGACGTTCCAAATGACAAAAAATGATTGCTACTATTTAGGTAAAGTTACAAAGAGACATGGTTTCAAAGGTAATTTAATCATTCACTTGGATACAGACGAACCAGAATTATACGATACTTTGGAAGCAGTGTTCATCGAGCAAGATGGTACACTGGTTCCATTTTTTTTCGAAACTTCTCAGCCTTATCAAGGCACAAAATTATTAGTAAAATTTGAAGATGTTGAAGACGAAGATGTCGACAAATTAATCAATCGCGAACTTTATTTACCTCTAAAATCATTACCAGAACTTTCTGGAACAGATTTTTATTACCACGAAATTGTTGGTTTCACGATTTATGATCAAACAAATACAGAAGTTGGAACGATAAAATCTGTTAACGATTCTGCTGCACAAGCTTATTTTGAAGTAGATGCAAACGGAAAAGAAATCTTAATCCCGATGATTGATGAGTGGATCTTAGAAGTTAATCGTAACGAAAAAGCAATGCTTATCCAAATTCCAAACGGATTATTGGAAATTTATTTGGGGTAACTTATCCATTATAAATCATTTATTTACTTCTATTTTTTGATTGAATTTTTCTAATTGTAAAATCCGGAATTTTCGACATTATATTTATTGTCAATTTCGTACCTTTGCAAACTCAATCGTAATTAAAAAATGGAAGAAGAAAAAAAATCATTGAATTTTATTGAGCAAATCATCGAAGATGATTTAGCCAACGGGATGCCGAAAGAAAATTTACGTTTTCGTTTCCCACCAGAACCAAATGGTTATTTGCATATCGGGCATGCAAAAGCAATCTGCTTAAACTTCGGTTTAGGACAGCGTTACAATGCGCCTGTAAACTTACGTTTTGATGACACTAATCCTGACAAAGAAGAGCAAGAATTCGTAGATTCTATCCGCGAAGATGTGAAATGGTTAGGTTTCGAGTGGGCTGAAGAACGCTATGCTTCTGATTATTTCCAGCAGCTTTACGATTGGGCTGTTCAATTAATTAAAGAAGGAAAAGCGTACATCGACGACCAGTCTTCAGAAGTGATTAATGAACAACGTAAAACACCTTTTGAACCAGGAATTGAATCTCCTTATAGAAATCGTTCTGTTGAAGAAAATTTAGATCTTTTCGAACGAATGAAAGCGGGAGAATTTGAAGAAGGAACACATGTTTTACGTGCAAAAATAGACATGACTTCTCCTAATATGAACATGCGCGACCCTGTTATGTATCGTATTTTGAAACGTCCTCATCACCGTACTGGAGACACTTGGAAAATGTACCCAATGTACGATTGGACGCATGGAGAATCTGATTATATCGAAGGAATTTCACACTCATTATGTTCATTAGAATTCAAAAATCATCGCGATTTATACGAATGGTACGCGAACAATGTGGAACTACCAAATCAACCTCAAAAACCAAAACAACGCGAATTTGCTCGTGGTAATGTTTCGTACATGATTACAAGTAAACGTAAGTTGATGAAATTGGTTCAAGAAGAAGTTGTAACAGGTTGGGACGATCCACGTATGCCTACTATTTCAGGTTTGCGTCGTCGCGGTTATACGCCAGAATCGATTAAGAATTTTTGGAATACAGCCGGTGTTGCAAAACGTGATAATGTATTGGATATTTCGTTATTAGAATTCTCTGTTCGTGATCATTTAAATAAAATTGCTCCTCGTGTTTTTGCTGTTATTGATCCAGTGAAAGTGGTAATCGAAAATTATCCAGAAGGACAAGTGGAGGAATTAGAAATTGAGAATAATCCGGAAGATGAAACAGCTGGAACTCGTATCGTTCCTTTCACAAGAGAAATCTACATCGAACGTGAAGATTTTATGGAAGAAGCGCCTAAAAAATTCTTCCGTTTATCATTAGGAAACGAAGTTCGTTTGAAAGGTGCATATTTCATTAAAGCTGAAAGAGTAGAAAAAGATGCTGAAGGAAATATCACAACAATCTATGCAACTTACGATCCTGAAACGAAGTCTGGAAGTGGAACTGAAGCTTCTAAACGTAAAGTAAAAGGTACGTTGCATTGGGTTTCTGCAACAGAGAATATTCCGATCGAAGTTCGAGAATATGATCGTTTATTTACAGTTGAATCTCCAGATGCAGAGAAAGATGTTGACTTTTTACAATTTGTCAATCCAAATTCTTTAACTGTAAAAGAAGGTTTTGCTGAGCCTGCTTTGAAAGAAGCCAAAGTGGAGGATAAATTCCAGTTTCAACGTATTGGATATTTTGCTTTAGATCGTGATTCTTCTACAGAAAAGTTAATTTTCAATAGAACAGTTACCCTTAAAGATACTTGGGCAAAAGTCAATAAATAAAAAAAACTATTTCATTAAATATCAAGCTCGAACAAATTTGTTCGAGCTTTTTTTATTATATTGTAAAATACAAAATCAATCCCTTATATAAATGGATTACTTAGAGAATAAAAATTCGATAAAAAACTGGAATGAAGATGATCGTCCTCGCGAAAAATTAGCTTTAAAAGGGCGTTCGTCACTTTCTGATACCGAATTGTTAGCGATTATCATGGGAAGTGGAAATCGTGATGAATCCGCTGTAGAGTTAGCAAAACGAATCTTAAATTCTGCAAACAATAATTGGAATGAATTAGCAAAATATTCAATTGTAGATTTATGCAAATTCAAAGGAGTTGGAGAAGCAAAAGCAATTTCGATAATCACAGCAATGGAAATTGGAAGAAGACGAAATTCGCAAGAGATTTTAGAACGCGACAAAATTACTTCAAGCAAAGACGCAGCCATAATTTTACAACAACAAATTGGTGATTTACCAAACGAAGAATTTTGGGTAATGTTTCTCAATCAAGGAAATCGAATCATTAAAACTGAGCAAATTTCACGAGGTGGAATTAATCAAACCGCTGTCGATATTCGAGTAATTTTTAAACGTGCCTTAGAGTTAATGGCAACTGGAATGATACTTTCTCACAATCATCCTTCTGGAAATCTTACTCCAAGTCAGTCTGATATACACATTACTCGAAAAATAAAAGAAGGTGCCACTCTTTTAGATATTCAAGTTTTAGATCACATTATTGTTTCTCAAAAAGATTTTTATTCATTTGCGGATGATGGTCTAATTTGATATCTTTAAGCTTTATTGAAAACTATTTTGAGTCAAAAAATCATCATATTTACAGAAAAAATAACGAATCGAATTGAATATATTTTCGATTTTATTTTTCATAATTTTTCTGGAATTGACTACAAAACGACTACAGATTTTGATGAGTTTTCACAATCAATTTTACCAAAAATCAACTTTTCAAATCAATTTTTAGAAAATGAAATCAATTATAAAGTTGATGATATTTTATTGGAAACTACCATTCAAGAAAATGTTGATTATTCAATTTTAAACGAATTTGGGAAATGTTTTTATTGGCTTTCTCGTTATGAAGAATACATTGCAAAACCAGAAAAATTTGATAAACACAATCGTTTTTTAGGTTCGGATTTAGATTATTCGAAACCAATTGTAGATGAAATTTGTATTGAAATTCAAAAAAAGATAAAGTCTAAATTTCCTGAAATTTATTTTAAACAGAGAGTTTTCAAACAGATTAATACTCATGACGTAGATTATGCATGGAAATATCTTCATCATTCTCCTAAAATAAAATTTGGTTCACTTTCAAAGAAAATTTTAAAAGGTGATTTCAAAGAATTTCAGAATCAAATCAAAATTTTAAATCAGCAAAAAAAAGATCCTTACGATACATTTGATTATTTGAAAGTTTTAGCTGAAAAACATCAAATCGAAACAGTTTTCTTTTGGTTATTGGGCGATTATTCTACTTTCGATAAAAATCATCATTGGAAAAATAATGCTCAAAAAAATTTAATAAATAACATTTCAACTTGGGCAAAAATTGGAATTCACCCTTCTTATCAATCTAATTTTGATGAAAATAAATTAACAATTGAAATTAATCGATTAGAAAAAATTAGCAATCAACCGATAAAAAAATCACGTCAACATTTCATTAAATTGAATTTCCCTTACACTTATCAACAATTGTTAATAAATGAAATTTTGGAAGATTACACCATGGGATTCCCACATCAATTAGGCTTTAGAGCTGGAACATCTACTCCATTCAAATGGTTTGACTTATCAAGAAATCAACAAACATTGTTAAAAATATATCCTTTTGTCGCAATGGATGTTACATTGAAAAATTATTTAAAATTAACACCGCAACAAGCTTTAGAGGAAATAAAACGATTGAAACAAACAATTAAAGCCACAAACGGAACGTTTATAACATTATTCCACCAATCAAACTTGAACGAAGATTGGACTGAATGGCGAAAAGTTTACGAAAGTATTTTTAAATGATAAAAAGAGTTTCTCGAAAAAAATTAGATGTTAATAAATATACCGAATGTCTCAACAAATCGGTGAATTACCGCATTTATGCCGAAGTTTTTTATTTGGATGCTTTAGTTGAAAACAATTGGGATTGTTATGTTTTGAACGATTATGAAGCCATAATGCCTTTGCCATATACAAAAAAAATTGGTATAAAATTTATTACACAACCAATTTATTGTCAACAATTAGGAGTTTTTCATCAAGAAAATTTCTCAAAAGAAACTTTTCAACTTTTTGAGAAAAAACTACATCGAAATTTAGTGAGAGCTTATGCTTTTAATGAGGAAAATACAGAGATGTTTGAACCGAAGGGACAGAAAAAGGTTAATTATATTTTAGATTTGAATCAAGATTATGAAATTTTATTTTCAAATTACAGTAGAAATAGAAAAAATGAAATTCGTAAAGTAGAAAAATCCAATTATAACATTGAAAAAGTTACTCAATTAAATCGATTTTTCAAAATAAATTCATCTTATGAATATTTGATCGCAAATAATTTAATAAACTATTCGCAAGAAAAAATTCAAAGTTTATTTAATCAAAAAATTATTAATATTTATGAAATTTTTGATCAAGAAGAAAATTTAATTGGTTGTCAACTAATCATGATTTCTAAAAATCGAGTTTATAATTTTGCTTTTGCAAGAAATAAGAATTCAAAAAGTAATTTTGGATCAGCTTACATAATAGATTACATTATCAAAAACTTTTCTAATTCAGAATTAACACTTGATTTCGAAGGTTCTATGATTCCTTCTATAGCTAAATTTATGCAAGGTTTTGGTGCTATAAAAAATCATTATACAAACTATTCTAATTTAGACTTTTTGACAAAGAAAAATTAATTCACGATAGCCATTTCCAACAGAAAGTTTCTTTGCTAAATTATGATCAATTTTATTTCGATAATCTATTTTTTCGACAATTATATTTTCACGTTTTAATCTTTCTTGAAAGTCCTGTCCATGCAATCTCAATAAATCTTTTTCGCCATAATTTTTTAATCGTTCTTCTTCTGTCTTAAATTCAGCATTTTCAAACGTATTATTTATTGGATGAATAGGAGTTTGAATCAAAGCTTTTCCTCCTTTTTTTAGAACGCGAAACAATTCATCAATTGCCTTTTTTTCGTTTGGAATATGCCCTAAAACATGACAACAAATTATATAATCAAATGTGTTATCAGGATAATTTATTGAAGTAATATCCATTTCTTCATCAGCAAGATTAATGTTAATATCAGCATTGATATAACGTAAATTATCGGTCTGTTTAAAAATATTTTTCAATGCGTCTTCTGGAGCAATATGCAATAATTTATTCGGTTTAACCAATAAATCTGTTTCATTTTTTATAAACTCTAACAAAACTCTTGTCCTTTCTAATGAACCACAATTTGGACATTCAGCATTTTCTCGGTTATCTATACCGTTTGATTTATCCAAAAACTTAGAAAAAGATTGTTCGCAACAATTACAATAAAAATTATTTCCTTTCAGAAATAATCCATTCAATTTCTTTAAATTTTTTCTATTATTAATTCTTATCTTTTCGGAAAATATTTTTTTATAAAATGTTTTAATTGCATTCATTACTTACAAACGTTAAGACTGCTATTTTATGATATTAAATTTATTCAAAAAAAATATATTTCCTTTTTACCATACAGTTTCAGATAAAAGATTAATTCATATCGATCAATTATATCCATTAAAATCTATTGATCAATTTCAACGTGAATTAGATTTTTTTCAGAAAAATTATGTCAATATTTCTATGATTGAATTAATTGATTTATACGAAAAAAATGGTTCTATTCCTCAAGAAAATTACTTTCATCTTAGTTTTGATGATGGTTTGAAACAATGTTACTCTATAATTGCTCCAATATTAAAAGAACGAAATTTAGATGCAACTTTTTTTATCAATCCAAATTTTATTGACAATCAAGAAGTTTTTTATCGGTATAAAGTTGCTTTCATTTTAGAAAACATTACAGACAATAACCTTAAAAAAGAACTTTTAAATTATTCTATTCATGATCTTAAAAAAATTAATTCATTAATTTTAAAACAAGAAATAAAACTAAATGATGTTGAAATTTATTTGAATGAAAATGAAATTAAAGCATTAATTCATCAAGGCTTTACAATTGGCGCACATTCAATGAATCATCCTTATTATCGCGATATTTCTTTTGAACAACAACTTATAGAGACAAATGAAAGTTTAGATTTTATCCAACAAAAGTTTAATTTGGATTATCGAGTTTTTTCTTTTCCTTTTACAGATGATGGAGTTTCTATAAACTTTTTTAATACTATAAAATCCGATTTTACATTTGGTACGGCAGGAATAAAAAACGATGAGATTTCAACAAATATTCAGCGACTTCCGATGGATAATTGTATTTCTAACCCAGCAATTTTTATAAAAAAGAATCGTTATAAATTTTATATTCAGAAACTACTACAGAAGCATGTTGTTTCTCATTAATTAATTTTTAAATCTATAGAAAAAATTCTCTTTGGATTATCGTAAAGTTTAAGAATATTTCCTTCATAATTCTTTGGTGTATAAATAGCACACATTGTATTTTCTACATGATATAGATTTTTATGAAATTGTTTAGGAACTCCTTTTATAATTGCATTCAATATTTCAAAACGTATCTTTTCTGGCGAGAATGCATAATCATGCCAAATAACGATAGAGTTTTCATGAATCAGATGTTCAAAAACATTTTTTGTATCCGAAACTACAAAATCAAAACGATGATTTCCATCGATAAAAATTACATCAAATTTTTTATTCAATCCTGAAAAATCAAATTTAGTCGAGTCTCCTAAATGTTGTTTTATTTTAGATTTATCTTTTATAAAAAAACCATGTGCATTTTCATAATCTTGTGAAAAGTTATACGTTTTATAATCCTTTGTATCTAAATCTAACGTATTCAAATCATCAGCAACATCAATCAAATTAACAATACTTTCTCCTCTCCAAGTTCCAATTTCGAAATATTTACATTGTTCAAATTCTTTACACGCATTTTTCAGCAGTAATAAATCTGTAATCAAAGAACCGCCATCTAAAAAAGCAACTGTATCTAATTTTCCGTCAAAATTTGGAAATAATTGATCTAAAGAAACTTGATTTAGTCCTTTCTTATAATGATTTGGCGTTTTCTTTTCCCAATTTTCATTTTGGTCAATGATAATATTTAATAACCAAGGATTCTTACAAATTTGAAAAAATCCATTTATAAATTTTGATATTTTTTTTGATAATGACATTTTTAAATATTTTTTAAATACTTATTAAACAAATAATATGCGTATAATCCAGAAATTAAGAAAGTTATTAACATACCTAAAGCTGCTCCTTCTATTCCATAAAAAGGAATTAATAGCGCATCAAAAATAACTAAACAAACAATTGAGAGGATTGATACTCTTACATTCCAATCTGATCTTCCTATTGTACTATTCAAGTTAATGTATAATACTCTAAACAACATTGCTAAAACAACTGCTATTGTTGCAATAAAAAAACTGTACCACCAGTTAAATAACTTTTATTGAAAAATAACTCGATTATAAAATCTCTAAGAAAATAACTTCCTAAAAGAATACTAATTCCTATAGGAATGAATAGCTTATAATAATTTTTTATATAAAATTTCAGAAAATCCTTGTTCTGACTATTTTTAATAATTCGAGGAAAATCGGTTTGAAATAATATAGTCGGAATAAATAATAAATTCATAGGCAAAAGAATCGCAACTTTATACAAAGCAATATCTTTATCTGTCATAAAAATCGCAATCATTCCAATATCAATCGAAAACAATAACTCTGAAGCGAAATAAGCCAAAGATTCCATTCTTCCATATTTCCACATCATTTTCCAATTCATTTCACTTAAACCACTTATTGATTGTTGTAAAATTGTTTTAGAATAGAAAAATAAACTAATAAAAGGTGTAATCGCCAGCGAAATCATATAACCAATTGCTCCAAAGTTGATGGTTAAGAAAAATGTAAAAATCAGTCCCAAACAGTTAATCAATATATTTAATGAAGCAAACTTTTTATTAAAACCATTTATACGATAATCAATTGTAAGATGTGATTGGAAAAATAAGCCCAAAAGACGAACAGAAAACAAGAGAATAATCCACAATAAATGATCAAATTTTATGGCATAAAAATTAGCAATTACAATAAAAAGACTACATAAAATAAGCTGATTAATAACACCATTTCTAAATAATTTTCGACTTAGGTCTTTACGTGTTTGTTCATTTTCTTCACCAGCACCAAATTTCATCAAAACCTGTAATGAACCTAATCCATTCCATGGCGTAACAAACCCAATGATAGATGCGATAAGTGTTATACGACCAAATTCATCTTGAGGAATCATTTTTACAATGAAAATGGTATTAATCAACATCACTAATTTTTCTACCACAAAAGATAAAAAAACGTAAAAACCATTGTTTTGTAAAAAGGATTGTATGAATTTGATTAAATCTTTCATTCTAAAACTTTCGTGTAGACATCATCAAATTGTTGAGCAATTTCTTCCTTAGAAAAATTATTCAAAACATAATTATTTAATTCCTTTGGTGTTGCAAATTCATAACCTTCTATCACCTCAACCATTGCTTTATAAAGTGCTGATTCATCATTTTTATTCACAATAAATCCAAAATTATTTGGCATAAATTCTTTAATTCCACCAACATCACTTGCGATAACAGGAATTCCCGAAGCAAAAGCTTCTATTTGTACACAAGGTTGATTTTCATAATTACTAAAAAGTACAAAACAATTCACATTTTTCATCTTTTGATTCACTTCAAAATGTTGTAATCGCCCAAAAGATTTTACAAAAGCAGACAAATTATTTTCTTCAACAAAATTATTAATCAAAGTTAAATCTCCATTTCCTCCAATCTGAAATTCAAAATCATAGCCATTATCAACTAACTTTTTAACAACATTCAACATTCCTAAAATATTTTTATGTTCATTTTCTAAATGCGAAAGATGTAAAAAAGTTATTCTTTTTATTTTACAATCTTCTTTTACCGAAAACAATTCTACATCCACAACATTTGGAATAATTTTTACAATTGTTATAGGATAAATTTTAAGTATTTTCTGTGCTAAATCATTTGAAACAGGCGTTAAAACATCTACCTTTCTAAGTATTTTTTTAATTAAAAACTTCTTGTAAAATGGAAATGAAATAAAACGTTCTGGAGAAAATCCTGTCCAATGCTCTGTTAAAACTATTGGTTTTTTGTATTTATTTTTCAAAAACAAAGCAACTAAACCAGCTGGATAAACAACATTGAGATGAATTATATCAAAATTATTAACCAAAGAAACTCCTTTCAGAAAAGCTATAAATTGTTTGATTAAATTAAACGGACGAAAAAAAGATGGTTTAAAATAAACAATTATTTCCCTTACATTTTGGTTGATAGAATCATCTATTTCAAAATTAGATTTTAAATTTTCATCTTTTACTGCATGAACAAGCGTCACATTATTTAAAGTAGAGATAGAACGTAAATGGCGCTGAATAAAATCTCCATTATCTAAAAAAATTCTACTCGGATACCAAGATGCTAAAGCTAAAATATTTTTTCTCGAATTATTCACCTAACTTTTTATAACGTTTCAGTTCTTTCATTACAAAGTAAAGTTGAACCAAATAGCCCATTCCTGCAAAGAAAGAATATAGAGATAACGTCAAAAGTATGTTTTTATTTAGTCCGCCAATCACACAAGTAATCAATGTGACGAAAACCAAATAAATATTGAAGTATAGTGCGTAATGATTTTTCTTGATAACCACAACTATTTGCTGAATAGGATTCATTGCAGAACGACACAAAATCCAAAATGAAAGTATCCACGTCATAATATGCAGACCTCGCCATTCTGGTCCAAGCATCCACTCGAGAATAAAAATTCCGATACAATTCATCAACAAAAGAAAAACAGCAATTGCTCCAACATTGTACAGCACCACTTTTTTCGATAAATCATATAATTGATGTGAACGATGATCAATCATTGCAGCAGATTTCTGAAAGAAAACTTTCGACATCGAATTGGAAAGCAACGTCAAAGGAACAACCAAAACTTTAGCTGAATTTCCCACAAAAGCTACATCTTCTTTCAAGAAATAAATCGCGATCATAATTGGCAATAAATTGTTAGCAATTGCATTCAACGATTCTGAGGGTAATGTATATTTTATGATTTCTTTGTTCTTAGAAATTGTTCGTTTAGCCAACCCAAAGTCAATGGAAGAAAATCGTCCTTTTGTAATTGAAAAATAATATGCACAAGACAAAATAGTTCCGAAAATTGTTCCATAAATCAATCCTGTTTCTTTGTAGCCTATCCAATAAAAAATGAACTGAAAAAAAACCGAAAACAACGCATTAATCACAAATCCAGTCGAAATACTTTTGAATAATTTATACTTTGTAAACAACGTATTTTGTACATTGTTCCAAGCTGTAAATACCCCTGCAACACAACTTAAGAAAACAATAAATAAGGAGGTTTTGAATGTGAAAATTTTTTCTAAAATAGCATAACCCAAAAAGAATAAAATCGTTACAATACTACTCACTAATAATAAGGTTGTAAACAAATTTCTAATCGCTTTCGATGATTTCGAAATCACGAAAATATTCTCTAAACGAAATGTTGTCAAAATAGAAAGAATGGCCACAAAACTCAAAAAAGCATTGTAAGTTCCCGATGCTTCTGGACCATAAATTCGAGCCAAAATAATTCCGCCAATAAACATAATCACTTGCGCAATTGTGTTACCTACCAACAAAGACAAAACACCTTTGGCATTCTTCGTTTTAAATTTTTCTAACTTCGCTTTCAATTGATATTTTCTTCATCAGCAAATCTACATAAAATCCTTAGCTTTGCATTTATGAACACAATAAAACACGTTTTTTTCGATCTTGATAACACACTTTGGGATTTCAGAAAAAATGCAAAATTCGCGCTAGATGAGCTTTACAAAAAGTATGATGTAGAAAATAGATATGGTTTTACATTCGAGGAATTTCATCCATTTTATCACGATAGCAACGAAGGTCTTTGGGCTTTGATTCGTGACAAAAAAATTACAAAAGAAGAATTACGTGCTCGTCGTTTCAAAGAAGCTTTTGATAATCTTGGGATTGATAATGATGCTCTAGCAAAGATTTTTGAAGATGAATACATGGAAACGATTACCAATTACAATGAAGTGGTGGATGGAGCAATGGAATTGTTGGATTATTTGAAACCAAAATATCAATTACACATTATCACAAATGGATTTATCGAAGTTTCGAAACGTAAAATTGAAACATCAGAATTAAATGGTTTTTTTGATACGGTGACTTATGCAGACGAAATCAAAATCTTGAAACCTGATCCTCGTATTTTTTCTTTGGCAATGGAAAAATCTGGTGCTAAAAAAGATGAATCAATTTACATTGGTGACGATTGGATTGCGGATGCTGTTGGCGCAAAAGCTTTCGGAATGTCAGCGATTTTCTTTGATCGATTAGATGATAATTTTTCGATGGATGATGTTCCTACAATTACACATTTAGATGAAGTAAGAAATTATTTATAAACTTAAGGTTCAGAAATTCTGAACCTTTTTTTATGTCAGAAAAAAATCTATTTTTGATAAAAATTACTCAATACTTATGAATTTAAACAACCTAAAATTTCCGCTTGATATAAAGTTTTATATTGCAACTTTTTCCAATGATTTTTCTGTAACAGATGCTAATAATCAACCTGTGTTTTATGTACGCGAAAAAATTCTTTCGTGGCGAGATGTGATTAAAATCTACCGTGATTCATCGAAAAAAGAAGAACTTTTTCAACTTCGTTCGAATAAAATCATCGATTTTCAACAAACTTTTACCATTACAGATGCGAACGGAAATGTTGTTGGTAAAGCAAAACGAAAAACTTTCAAATCCTTTTGGAAAGCGACTTTTCATATTTACGACGCAAATGATAATCATTTATTTACAATCAACGAACGTAGTGGTTTTACGCGTATGATGGACGGAATGGTTGGAGAAATTCCCGTTGTAGGATTTTTCTCAGGTTATATTTTCAATCCAAAATATGTTTTAACTGATTTACAAGGAAGAGAAATGATGGAAGTATCAAAAGAACCTTCATTCTTTGGACGAAAATTTAAATTAAATCAATATCAATCATCCGAAAATGATACACTTTTTGTTTTGAGTTTTATGATGATGCTCATAAGCGATAGAGATCGAGGATAATTTTATTTAAAAAAATATTTGCAGATTCAAAAATAGTCTTTATATTTGCAGTCCAAAATAAGAACAATAGTTTCTTATCCGGAATGGCCGAGTGGCGCAACTGAATAGCGCACTTGATTACGGCTCAAGAGGTTACAGGTTTGAATCCTGTCTCGGTCACAAAAGCAAAAGCTCATCAAAATTTGATGAGCTTTTTATTTTAATACACTTCTGTTTCTTGCGGAATTTCTTCTACTTTTTGAGATTTTTTTGTCATAAAAAATATACAATTCCCAAACCACGTAAACCAAAAAATATAAAATCCGAAATGGAAAGTCTTTTTCAATAAACGATGTGAGGTTTCAGTAAAATCGTAATAGCAATAAATTAATCCAATAATTCCCATAAAAAGGAAAATGAGAGGCAATAACAAACGTTTAAAACGTTTCGTTGTTTTCTCATTCCAAATGGATAATACGATAAAAATAACAGCTTGTATAGCGAATAATAACAAGGCTGTTTTCCACCACGATTTCAGGATCGTATATTCGTTGTAAATAATTGTGATTCCTATTTTACCGATGAATGACATTTTCGAAATCATTATTCCAGAAAGTAAAGAGGAAAATGCCAATATGAGAAGATGTATAATTTTGTTTTTCATTTTAATTAAAATATAAGAAAGCAACACCAAATATTAATCCAATTAGAATTAACAAACCTACTACTGCATTATAAAATTTATGCCAACCTGATTCATTTTGAGAAAATTCCTCAAAATTTAACTTTGGATTAAATAGTTTTAAAATAATATATCGAACTCGTATTCCAAAAATTTCTATTATAAGTTCACTAATCGCAATAAAAATTATTTCAAGAATAATCTGCATATAAATAATTTACAATCTAATATAAAACAAAAAAGCCTTGCAAATGCAAGGCTTTAAATATTTTGATGAATAATTCTCTTATAAATTAATTGAGAAATCCATTAATTTTTTGAATTCTTTCAAACGTTCAGCTAAACCATCACGTGTTAAATCTCCTAATGATTCAGTACCGAATTTTTCACATGTTACAGATGCTAATGCAGATCCGTAAACAATTGCACGTTTCATGTTATCGAAAGAAAAATCGTTTGTTTTTGCTAAGTATCCGGAGAAACCTCCTGCAAATGTATCTCCTGCTCCTGTTGGATCGAAAACATCTTCTAATGGTAAAGCTGGTGCAAAGAAAACTTGTTCTTCTTGGAATAATAAAGCTCCATGTTCACCTTTTTTGATGATAACTGTTTTTGGTCCGAATGTCATGATTTTTTTAGCAGCTTTCACTAAACTATATTCACCTGACATTTGACGCGCTTCTTCGTCATTAATAGAAATTACATCAACATCTTTGATCACATCCATCAACTCATTCCAAGCACAATCCATCCAAAAGTTCATTGTATCTAAAACAACCAAACCTGGACGATTATCTAATTGTGTCAACACTCCTTTTTGTACCAATGGATGTAAGTTTCCTAACATCAAAACGTCTGGAGATTTGCGATCTTGAGGAACAATTGGATTAAACGTTTCTAAAACATTCAATTCTGTTGCTAACGTATCACGTGTGTTCAAATCATTATGGTATTTACCTTCCCAAAAGAATGTTTTTCCTTCTTTTACGATTTCCATTCCATCTAAATTAATTCCTTTTGAAATTAATAAATCGATGTATTCTTGTGGAAAATCTCCACCAACAACTGAAACGATTGCAGTATCCACGCCCAATAAAGAAGACGCCATACCGATATATGTAGCGGCACCACCTAAGATTTTATCTGTTTTCCCGAAAGGAGATTCTAATTTATCAAAGGCAACTGTACCAACTGTTAATAAACTCATTTTATATTCTTGATTAAATAGTTTGCAAATATATTGAATAGATTTGAATTAAGACATATTAAGACAATGCGTTAGCCAAATCAGCAAAAGCAACTTCGGTTTGTTCTCCCGAAATCATATCTTTTACTGTCGCTTTTTGCTCAGCAATTTCTTTTTCACCCAAAAGAATTACTTTCTTAATTCTTTTTTTATCAGCATATCCCATTTGCTTTTTCATTTTTGCATCATCAGGATAAACCTCTGTATTAATTCCACTTTGACGTAATTGTTTTACCAATTTCATTGCCTCAGCAGCTTCTTTCGTTCCGAAATTAATGAACAATGCTTGGATATTTGTTGAATCTTCTAAAGCTGGGAATAAATTATTTTCTTCTAAAACTAAATATGTACGATCTAATCCAAAAGAAATTCCTACTCCAGAAATATCTTTCAATCCAAAAATTCCTGTCAAATCATCGTAGCGACCTCCTCCACCAATAGATGAAGAGAATTCTCCGATTTTCGCTTTCACTTCGAAAATAGCTCCAGTATAATAATCTAAACCACGTGCTAATGTCAAGTTCAAAACTAATTCAGCCGATTGTAAACCAATATTTGTTGTATTTTCAAAAACAAATTCTAATTCTTCAATTCCTTTTAATCCAGTTTCCGAAGATTTTAAAATTTCTTTTAATTGTGCAAATTGAGTTTTATAATCACCGTTCATTGAGAATAAAGGTGATAAAATTTCGATGGCAGAATCAGAAATTCCTTTTCCACGCATTTCTTCTTTTACCGCTTCTTCACCAATTTTATCCAACTTATCTAAAGCCACTGTAAAATCAATCAATTGAGCCGAAATATCTGCTACTTCTGCTAAACCTGATAAAATTTTACGATTGTTGATATGAATTTCAACTGGCGTTTTTAATTCTGTAAAAACCGAATCATACAATTGTACAAAATCAACTTCTTGTAATAACGAATCCGAACCTACAACATCTGCATCACATTGAAAAAACTCACGGAAACGACCTTTTTGAGGACGATCGGCACGCCAAACTGGTTGAATTTGGTAACGTTTGAAAGGAAATGTAATTTCATTTTGATGTTGCACCACATAACGTGCGAAAGGCACAGTTAAATCGTAGCGCAACGCTTTTTCAGAAATTTGCGCAATTACTTTTTGACTATTTCTATCTGTTAACAATTGCTCATCAACTTTTGCTAAATAATCTCCAGAATTTAAAATCTTGAAAATTAATCGATCTCCTTCTTCTCCATATTTACCTGTTAAAGTTGATAAATTCTCAAATGAAGGTGTTTCGATTGGAGAAAATCCGAATAACACGAATTGTTTCTTAATCGTATTGATAATATATTGACGACGATTCACTTCTAAAGGCGAGAAATCTCTTGTCCCTTTGGGAATCGATGGTTTTTGAATTGCCATTTTTCTAAATCTTACTTATAAAGATGCAAAAATACATCATTTTGATTTTTAACACGACATTTTGTTTCAAAATCATTGTTTTAGAAAGAATTTAATTAAAATTCATAAAGTCAACCTGAACTCGTTTCAGGTTCACATCACGTTATTAAAAAATAAATTATGCTGCAGAAAGATTCTGAAACAAGCTCTGAATGATAATTCTATACAAAATTAAAAAGAGGATGAGAAGCTGAAATAAATTCAGCTTGACAATCACTACACAAATCAATCTTATAAATCTTAATTAATATCGTAATTTTGCTTTTATGTATTTGAAAGAACTTAAAGCGCGACAATTCAAGAATTTTGATGAAAATAATTTCGAATTTTCACCAAAAATTAATGCTTTTGTAGGACAAAATGGAAAAGGCAAAACCAATATTTTGGATGCTATTCACTATTTGGCTTTAAGTAAATCGTATCTGAATCATTCGGATGCGATGAATATTCAGTTTGATTGTGATTTTTTTACATTAGAAGGTACTTTTGATCGAAATGAATCTGCTGATGTGATTTTTTGCTTGGTTCGTTCTGGTCAGCCCAAACAATTAAAACGAAATTCTAAATCGTATGATCGTATTTCTGATCATATTGGTCAATATCCTTTAGTGATGATTTCACCTTATGACAGTGATTTAATCAAAGAAGGAAGTGAAGTTCGACGCAAATTTTTGGATAATATTATTTCGCAATCGAATAAGCAATATTTAGCTGATTTGATGCGATACAACAAGGTTTTAGTTCAACGAAATGCCTTGCTAAAATACTTTGCTGCAAATAATACATTTGATTCAACTTCTTTGGAAATTTATGATGAAGAATTGATTCATTTAGGAAAGAAAATACATGAAGTTCGAAAAGAATTTATTCAAACTTTTTTGGAAGCTTTCCTAAAATATTACAATGAAATTTCAGAAGGTCGAGAAAAAGTGAACATCGAATATGTTTCGCAATTAAATGATGCACCTTTTGAAACGGTTCTGAAAAAAGCTTTGTACAAAGATCGTTCGACGCAATATTCGACAGCCGGAATACATAAAGATGATTTATTGTTTACGATTACCAATTATCCAATCAAGAAATTTGGTTCGCAAGGTCAACAAAAATCGTATTTAATTGCATTGAAATTAGCCCAATTAGAAGTTATCAAATCTTCATTAAACATCACTCCATTATTATTATTGGACGATATTTTTGACAAATTGGATGAACACCGTGTAACACAACTGATTAAATTAGTGAACGAAGAACGTTTTGGACAAATCTTTATTACCGATACACATCCCGAAAGAACAGAGCAAATCATTAAACAAATTAATTCTGAAAGTAAAGTTTTCCGTTTATGAAAAAGTACGAAAAAAGAAGTAATCAGCAAACGCTTGGTCAAGCTTTGGAGCATTTCATTAAACAAAGTGGAAAAGAAGAATTGATTTGGGAAGTCAAAGCAGAAGAGGCTTGGCAAACGGTAATGGGAAAATTTTTCGAGAAATATACGGACCGAGTTGAAGTAAGACAAAGAGTTTTGTATGTAAAAATTAATTCTCCTGCGATGCGACAAGAATTATTGATGGGAAAATCAAAGATTCTAGCTAATATAAATGAAGAAATTAAAAAGGATTTTTTAGTTGACGTAAAAATATTTTAAATGCCTTACATCGAACATTCTACTTACCCTACACCTAATTTCATCAATCGAAATGCGCATCTTTCTACTATTATTCCAGCGAAATTCAAGAAATATCCTGTTCCAGATTACACAAGAGAAAAAATGGAAACCGATGATGGCGATTTTCTGAATTTGGATTGGCGATTTCAAGAAAATAAAGACAAATTAGTTATACTTTTTCACGGATTAGAAGGCGATTCGAAACGAACGTATCTTAATTCGTGTTCAGATTATTTTTATGATAAAGGATTTAATATTCTGGCTTGGAATCATCGCTCTTGTGGAGGCGAAATGAATGACACTTGTCGTTTGTATCATCATGGATCAATTGATGATGTACACAGAGTTGTAGAAAAAGCGTTGAAAGAAAATTATCAAGAAGTTTATTTGATTGGCTATTCGATGGGTGGTGCTTTGGTTTTGAATTATCTTGGAGGTTATGAAGTTTCGAACAAGATAAAATCTGCTGTTGTTTTTTCTGCACCAATTTCTCTAAAATCATGTGCTGACACATTGAAAATATTTCCGAATACAATTTATTTTAAAAATTTCAAACGCACTTTAGTTCCAAAATTTAAAATAAAAGCAAAACAATTTCCAGGAGTTCTGAATGAAAAAATGATTGATAAGATCAAAACATTTGATGAAATTGATGATTATTTTACTGCACCAATGCATGGTTATAGCAGCAAAGAAGATTACTATCACAAAGCTTCGCCTGCAACTGTTTTAGATCATATCAAAACACCATGTTTGATTGTCAACGCTGCAAATGATCCTTTTTTAGGGAAAGATTGTTATCCTATCGAACGTTTTAAAAATCATACATTTTGCACTTTCGAAATGCCAAAATATGGTGGACATTGTGGTTTTCCATTAGAAAACAATAAACATTCTTGGGCCGAAATTAGAGCTTGGGAGTTTATAAAATAAAAAAACCTCGAAGTAAACTTCGAGGTTTTGATATTATTTATTTATAAACTTTGTTAATTTTATTAAATCAGATTCGTTTGTAGAATTAATTTTTTCTTTATTTATATATGCTTTTATCTTATCATCTTTAAAAAAATTAATAAATTCTTTTTTCTTGTTAGGAATTAAAATAATATCATTCTTAAAATTCATAAAATAAATTGGCTTATCAGATGTATATTCTTTCGTTAATGTTCCGACATCCATTATATCTTCTTTTTGTAAAATTTCTTTTAAAATTACTTTTTCCTTTTTATAAAGGTTAATATTTTTTCCTTCTGAAAGTATTTGTAAAAAACCAGATTCTAAATTACCATCTTCTAATTTATAATGCTCTATATAAATAAATTTTTTATTACTATTTATAAAAGTAATAATCATATTCTGCAGCTTATCTAAGTCATAAGAAACATTCTCGTTTAGATACTCCATTTCATCAGAGTAGTGATTATAACGCAATAACTTTACATTAGAATTAGCACCTTCTATAGTAAATGGTGAAAGTCCATCCTTTAAATAAGGATTACCTTTTATTGACAAATCAATTTTAGATAATTGAATTCTATGGCTACCTTGAGAAACACCTACTGTCAATGGGTCGAGATTAACTTGACCGTTTACATAGCATATAAAAAATAAAAAAATAATACTATATTTAATTTTCATAATTCAAATTATATTTAATTGAATTTACAAATATTATGTCAATAAAAAAAAGACTATCTTAAAAAGATAGTCTTTTTTATTACTTAAATTAATATCCTGACGTTTGGGTCATATTAGGATTTCTATTGATTGTTCCTTGATCAATAGGCAATTGCCATTTATGACTAGTAGGTGTTAAAGTTTGTCCAACAGGAACACTTCCACTTCCATCAGCATAAAAACCATTTCCTGATCTTTGAATACCATTTTTATATTGCGCAGGTACATTTACATTTTGCAATCTTTTTAATGTAAACCATCTATCACCAGTTTCAAAAGCCAGTTCCTTACGTCTTTCCAGAATAATTGCATCAAATATAGCTACTCCAGTTTCCCCTCCTGCATAAGAAGAATATCTATTGTTTCTTAATTTATTTAATGTTGCTAAAGCCCCTCCTTGATCACCAGATAAATATTGTGCTTCAGCTAAATCTAAGATAGTTTCTTCAACTCTCAAATAACGTCCATTATTTACTCCTGGAATATTTGTAGCTGGATTTCCAGAAATATATTTATTAACAGCAATTGTAGGCTTTCCATTTGCATTATCTGGATTAAATAATTTCACACTAGCTGACATTCTTTCAGGCTCTGTAGTTGGATTAAATAACTCATAAAATCTTTTATCTACAGAATATTCCATATTGATATTAGCATTGCTTGTTCCTTGACTATAGCTAACTCCAATTGCAGGATCATTTGTTAAAACAAAAGGAATTTCAAATAATACTCCATTACTATTTATACCTTTCCACATGTTTAGCAATTGGTCTTTAGCTACAGGATTAACCTTATTTACAACAGGTTGCGCATACTCAATCACTTTAGTATAATTCCCTAAGTATAAATAAGTTCTAGCTAACAACGCTTGTACAGTATTACTATTAATTCTATCAGTACCAGTACTTGTGTTTAAATTACTTAAAGCTTCAGTAAAATCTTTAAGTATTTTATCATATACTACTTTAACATTCTCTTCTCTACCTGGAGATTCAAAAGGGATATATTTATCTATATATGGTATCCCTTGCGAACTTAAAGCATCTGCACTTTGAGTTGGTATTTTAGCATAAGTTCTTGCAACCTCTAAATGTACCAATGCCCTTAAAGCTAAAGCTTCACCTTTTATTTGACGTTTAAAATCTCCATCAGGTAGATTATCTATATTAGCTAAAATTAAATTAGCTCGCATAATAATATTATACGATGAATTATATTTTGAAGTTGGAGTCATATTTCCATCATACTCCCATTGAGTAGACGCTAACCTATTTGCCTGACGACCATTAGTATTAAATATTACATCATCTGCTAATATATCTCCTAAAACATTTATGTCTGAAGATCCGTTAGATGCAGCATAGTACCCTGATTGTTTAAAACCTTGGTAAACTCCTAATATAGCTCTTGTAAAATCTGCGGGAGTTTGATAAAAATTCTCTACAGCTGTACCTGTAGGAGAATCTTGCATAATATCATCATCACTACAACTATTAAATGATAATAATAATGATAAAGCTAAAAATGTTATTTTAATTTTTTTCATCTTTTTTTTTTAGAAATTAACATTTAAACCTAATGAATAAGTTCTTGTATTTGGATATGAAAATAATGAATATGCGTTTGCTATAAATCCAGAATCACCAGGAACAGCATATCCACTACTTGCAGTCCCAGCAATAGGATTACCATGGAATTTAGTCCATAAAGCCAAGTTTTGTATTTGTGTAAAAATTCTAACTCCTTTTAAACCTGTACCTTTTAATAATTCGTCAAACGTATATCCAAGAGATAAACTTCTAAAGTTTAAATAATCAGATTTCTCTAAGAATTGAGTAGAATATCTAAATCCAGCTGAAGTTGGACGTTGAAATTCTGTTTGATCACCTGGATTTCTCCAATAATCATTTGCTTGAACAGCTTTATTATTAGTTGTTGTAGGACTAGTTAATATTTGATAGGTGTTATTATAAGTATAACCTCCCGCACTAAAAACAAAATCTGCATTTAAATCAAATCCGTAAAACTTAGCATTTAATCCAAAACCTCCTGTTAAAGTAGGCATAGGAGATTTACCTGTCGCTATTGCATCTCCTGCATCATAAGTTTCAGTTATATTCCCATCTAAATCATAGTATTGCGCATTACCATTATCTCTATTAATACCTGCAAATTTCACCATATAAAATTGATACGGAGCTCCTCCTTTTATATGTTTCATATCTTCAACAGTTCCAGAAACTATTAATTCATCTAAACCATTTAAGTCATTTATTTTATACTTCATTTTTGTTAAAGTACCATATACACTTAAACCATACTCTTTCTTATTAATAATATCATAATTTAACTCAACCTCTACCCCACTAGAAACTAATTCTCCAGCATTAATAGTTGTTGTAAATGAACCTGTTTCTCTTGGTAACTCTTTAGTAAATAAAAAATCTGTACGTGTATCTTTAAAATACGAAACATTACCAGTCAATGATCTATTAAGCAAAGCAAAATCTAATCCTACATTTAATTTTTTATTAATTTCCCATGTAGTATTTGGATTTGCAATATTTAAAGATGGAGCAGCAATCCCTTGACTATTATATGTTCCAGTCATAGACATTAAAGTCAAATTAGAATATCTTGCTAGACCTGAATCATCTCCTACTTCACCATAAGATGCTTTCAACATCAAACTATTAACAAATTTATTAGATCTTAAAAAGTCTTCTTTTGCTATATCCCAAGCAACAGAAGCTCCCCAAAAAGTTCCATATTTATTATCTAATCCAGCTAAAGAAGTTCCATCTCTTCTTACATAACCATCAACAAAATATTTTCTTGCATAATCATAGTTAACAGAACCTAAATACCCAAAACGAGTCACAGCCCATCTTGCAGTATTTGAAGACTGTAATTTAGTTGTAGCTAAACTTTGTACATCTTGATAATCATTAGGAAATCCTTGAGAACTTAAAGACATTGAATAGCTCGATTGATTAATATACTCTGAAGCTATAGTTGCTCTAATATTATGTTTGTTAAATGATTTTATATAACTAACCTCGTTTCTCCAGTTATAATCAAGCCTATCAAGACTCTGATCACTTTTCGATCCTCCAGAACCTAAAATAGCCATTAAATTAGCAGAAGGAGCTGTAAAATTTTCATATTGTAATCTTCTGTATGTAGCTCCAAATGTTGTTCTAGCAAATAAATTTTTAGCTAGTTCATATTCAAAAAATGCAGAACCATATAATCTAAACGTTCTCGTTTGATTCTTTGTATAATACATTTCATCTAATGCATTATACCCCATAGCGTTTACAGATTGATTAAATGTAGGATCTCCATTAGCTTTATATATGATATTTCCATCATTATCTAGCTTATAAACACTAGCAAATGGTCTATTTTGTAAAACACTGTAAAAAGCATTTTGACCGTTATTAATATCTCTAGGTTCATCTAATGTTTGATAAGACCCATTAAGATTAATTCCATATTTAGCTTTATCTGATAATTTAGACGAAATATTAAGAGTTCCTGTAATTCTATCTAAACCTTTGTAATAGTTAACCGCTCCTGAATTTTTATCATAACCAATTGAAAAAGATTGAGAATCTCCATCAATATTACTAGCCATATTAAAATAATGAGATGTTATTAAACCGTTCTTAAAAAATGAATCATTCCAATCTGTATCAATCTGAGCTAACCGATCAATCTGAGCTTGTGTTCTAGCCACTCCACCTGCTACTCCTTTGATTGAGGATAAACTATTTTGATAATCTAATAATTGTCTTGAGTTCATTACATCCATATCATTTTGTTTCATCATCTCAGTAAAACCAATTCTTGATGAATATGAAAATGATTTAGAATTTTTCTTAGCTCCTTTAGTTTTGATTATAATAACTCCATTTGCACCTCTAGCACCATAAATAGCTAATTGGGAAGCATCCTTCAAAACAGTAACATCCTGAATATCTTGTGGATTTATAGTATTCATATCTGTAACTGACATATAAGTACCATCCACTACAAATAATGGAGATTTATTACCTCCACCTAATCCCATAGCTCCACGGATTGTTACATTAGAAGTAGCTCCAGGCGCTCCATTCTGAGCTTGAGAAGTTAATCCCGAAACTTTTCCACCTAACATTTGATCAACAGATAATGAAGGGTTAAAATTTTCTAAACTTTTACCAGACACAACTGTTTCTCCTGATTTAGAAGGAGAATCGAAAATACTTGTAATAACTACCTCTTCTAAAGCAGTTTCATCTGAATATTTCAAAGCTCCTAAATTAGTAGAAGTCACTTTGAATTCTTTTCCATTGATTACTAATGTATCTCCTACTTTAGCATCAATGTTAAAATTTCCATTTCCGTCTGTATACGCAACTTTATCTGTACCTTTTACAGTTACTTCTACGTCTGACTCTGGAAAATTGTTAGCATCGTTAACTACACCCGTTACTTGAGCAAAAGCCACTGTTCCTAATCCTAGGAAAGCTAATAAGCCCAAAGATGTTAATCTTCTCCTCATAGTTTTATATTTTATAACATTTTAGACAAAACTCTAACTTTTTTTTAAGAATTCCAAAAAGTGATCTATTTTTTTATTTACCAACATCTTTAAAGAAATAACTTTACATTATTATATTCAGTACCCGTTGTGCATTTTAAATAATTTGAGTTTTTAGATTATTAATATTTCGATTAAAGTATGTTTTGTTAATGTACTGAAACACAGTAAGTGCAGTAATTTTAGCTAGAATTCTGGTTTTAACCCCTTCAAAAGTCTTTGCATAATTGCCTATAATAATAAATTAATCGCATAATATAGAAAATAAAGTTTCAATTCTNNTTTTTCGATACTTTTTGAATGGATAAGACTGAGGTTTGTAATCTTTTTGATTGGATCTTTTCGGTGTTTCTAATCGTATATGAACTTCATTAAATAAATCAATTTGAATTGTTTGCAACTAATAATCTCTATCACCAAGTAGCACTCAATCTGATAGTTGAGATTTTATATCTTTCAAAAAATAAATATCATGAACAGATGCAGGACTAATATCAATACTCT